>NZ_JBSFMT010000060.1:0-71409 GCF_053599695.1 Streptomyces sp. NPDC000878
GTGCCCCTCTCCGGCAGCCTCAGCGAGATCGTGTTCACGCTCGCCCCAGACCCCCCTTCGCGCTGAACGCGCTCGTCCTCAAACGCCGGACGGGCTGGGAGGGGGGTCTGCGGGTGGGTGGGGAACCGGCCTGGACGGCCTTGTTCTCAAACGCCGGACGGGCTGAAAACCTCAGTCCCTCCGTACCGACAGCAGGTCCTCCAACTGCTCCTCCCTTGCCTGGGCGGCTACGAACAGGAGTTCGTCTCCCGCTTCCAGGGAGTCCTCGCGGGACGGGGTCAGGACCCGGGTGCCGCGGATGATCGTCACCAGGGACGTGTCCTCCGGCCACTCGACGTCGCCGACCTGGGTGCCGGCCAGGGCCGACTCCGGGGGGAGGGTCAGTTCTACGAGGTTCGCGTCGCCGTGGCTGAAGCGGAGCAGTCGGACCAGGTCGCCTACGCTCACCGCCTCCTCGACCAGGGCCGACATCAGACGGGGGGTGGAGACCGCCACGTCCACGCCCCAGGCCTCGTTGAACAGCCACTCGTTCTTGGGGTTGTTGACGCGGGCGACGACGCGCGGAACGCCGTACTCCGTCTTCGCGAGCAGGGAGACGACCAGGTTCACCTTGTCGTCGCCCGTCGCGGCGATCACCACGTTGCAGCGCTGCAACGCGGCCTCGTCCAACGACGTGATCTCGCAGGCGTCGGCCAGCAGCCACTCCGCCTGGGGGACTCGTTCGACCGAGATGGCCGTGGGGGCCTTGTCGATCAGCAGGATCTCGTGGCCGTTCTCCAGCAGTTCGCCCGCGATCGAGCGGCCGACGGCACCGGCACCGGCAATGGCGACCCTCATCAGTGACCGGCCTCCTCTTCGGGGCCTTCGGCGAAGGACGCCTCGACCTTCTCGACGTCGTCCGTACGCATCATCACGTGCACCAGATCGCCCTCCTGCAGCACCGTCTGCGAGGAGGGCAGGACCGCCTCGCCCAGGCGGGTGAGGAAGGCGACACGCACCCCGGTCTCGTCCTGCATCTTGCTGATCTTGTGTCCGACCCAGGCCGACGACGCGTGCACCTCGGCGAGCTGGACGCCACCGGTGGGATCGCGCCACAGCGGCTCCGCACCGGACGGCAGCAGCCTGCGCAGCATCTGGTCGGCCGTCCAGCGGACCGTGGCGACGGTCGGGATGCCAAGCCGCTGGTAGACCTCGGCACGGCGGGGGTCGTAGATACGGGCCGCGACGTTCTCGATGCCGAACATCTCGCGGGCCACCCGGGCGGCGATGATGTTCGAGTTGTCACCGCTGGAGACGGCGGCGAAAGCGCCCGCCTCCTCGATGCCGGCCTCGCGCAGGGTGTCCTGGTCGAAGCCGACCCCGGTGACGCGCCGGCCGCCGAACCCGGAGCCCAGTCGTCGGAAGGCGGTGGGGTCCTGATCGATCACGGCGACCGTGTGCCCCTGTTGCTCCAGGGTCTGGGCGAGAGCGGAACCCACTCTGCCGCAGCCCATGATGACGATGTGCACGACCGTCCTTCCGCTCCGAGGTCGAAGCCCGCCGTTGTCGACTTGGCTTGATTGGCTTGAACAGGGTCTCAGACCCTCGCCCAAGCTACACACGCACGGTCGGCGGAGGGCACCCCCCTACCTGCGGCTGATGCTGCGGACACTGGCCAGGGTGAGCAGGGCGAGGACGACGAGTGAGGCGATGGCGCCGATCAGCTCCGCGGCGAGATGTGGCATGTGGTCTCCCGGGCACGAGGGAAGCGGGGAAGCAAAGACGCGGAAAAACTTGCTCAAGGGTTCCGAAGGTCGCTGAAGGCCGGTGACGGCCGTCGAAACGGGCCTCAGGTGTGCTGTGTTTTCGTCATATAGCCATGAGGACGCGGTCCCTGGGGCATTTGCCTGTCTCGGATGCCGGGATTTCACTCGGTGGATCGCCGGGATTTCACCCGGATGTGCCCAGAACAAGGCAGGGAGCTTACGATCCTGTCCGTGTCCAAACTGACCGACGTGCCCAAACGGATCCTGATCGGGCGCGCACTGCGCAGTGATCGGCTCGGCGAAACGCTCCTGCCGAAGCGCATCGCTCTCCCCGTCTTCGCCTCTGACCCGCTCTCCTCCGTGGCCTACGCTCCCGGGGAAGTGCTGCTGGTCCTGTCGATCGCGGGCGTGTCGGCGTACCACTTCAGCCCGTGGATCGCGGTCGCTGTCGTCGTACTGATGTTCACAGTGGTCGCCTCCTACCGGCAGAACGTGCACGCGTACCCGAGCGGCGGCGGCGACTACGAGGTGGCGAACACCAACCTCGGCCCCAAGGCCGGCCTCACGGTCGCCAGCGCGCTGCTCGTCGACTACGTGCTCACCGTCGCCGTGTCGATCTCCTCCGGCATCGAGAACCTCGGCTCCGCGGTCCCCTTCGTCGTCGAGCACAAGGTGCTCTGCGCGGTCGTTGTCATCGTGCTGCTCACGCTGATGAACCTGCGGGGTGTGAAGGAGTCCGGGAAGCTGTTCGCGATTCCGACGTACGTGTTCGTCGCGGGCGTCTTCATCATGATCGCGTGGGGCGCGTTCCGTGGACTGGTGCTGGACGAGAACATGCGCGCGCCGACGGCCGGCTACGAGATCAAGGCCGAGCACCAGGGGCTGGCCGGATTCGCGCTGGTGTTCCTGCTGCTGCGCGCCTTCTCCTCCGGCTGTGCCGCGCTCACCGGCGTCGAGGCCATCTCCAACGGTGTGCCGGCCTTCCGCAAGCCGAAGTCCAAGAACGCGGCGACCACGCTCGCGGCGATGGGCCTCCTCGCCGTCACCATGTTCTGCGGGATCATCGGGCTGGCCATGGCCACCAAGGTGCGGATGGCCGAGAACCCCGCGCACGACCTGCTGGACAAGGGCGTCGAGCTCGGCTCCGGCTACGTCCAGAACCCGGTGATCTCCCAAGTCGCCGAGGCGGTGTTCGGCGACGGCAGCTTCTTCTTCATCCTGCTCGCCGCCGCCACCGCGCTGGTGCTCTTCCTGGCCGCCAACACCGCGTACAACGGCTTCCCGCTGCTCGGCTCGATCCTCGCGCAGGACCGCTATCTCCCGCGCCAGCTGCACACGCGCGGCGACCGGCTCGCCTTCTCCAACGGCATCGTGCTGCTCTCCGGCGCGGCCATCCTGCTGGTGTGGGTCTACGGGGCCGACTCGACCCGTCTCATCCAGCTGTACATCGTCGGCGTGTTCGTGTCGTTCACGCTCAGCCAGACCGGCATGGTCCGGCACTGGAACCGCCACCTGGCCACCGAGAAGGACCAGGCGAAGCGCCGGCAGATGATGCGCTCCCGGGCCATCAACACCTTCGGCGCCTTCTTCACGGGCCTGGTGCTGGTTGTCGTGCTCGGTACGAAGTTCACGCACGGGGCCTGGGTGGCGCTGCTCGGCATGGTGATCTTCTACGCGGTGATGACCGCGATCCGTAAGCACTACGACCGGGTCGCCGAGGAGCTCGTGGCGCCGGAGGGCCCGAGCGACGACAGCGTACGGCCGTCGCGGGTGCACTCCGTCGTCCTGATCTCGAAGATCCACCGGCCCACCCTGCGCGCGCTCGCGTACGCGAAACTGATGCGCTCCGACACGCTGGAGGCGGTCAGCGTCAACGTCGACCCGGTGGAGACGAAGGCGCTGCGGGAGGAGTGGGAGCGGCGGGGGATCACCGTCCCGCTGAAGGTGCTCGACTCGCCGTACCGGGAGATCACCCGGCCGGTGATCGAGTACGTGAAGGGGCTGCGCCGGGATTCGCCGCGCGACGTCGTGTCCGTGATCATCCCGGAGTACGTGGTCGGCCACTGGTACGAGCATCTGCTGCACAACCAGAGCGCGCTGCGACTCAAGGGGCGCCTGCTGTTCACCCCGGGCGTCATGGTGACGTCGGTGCCCTACCAGCTGCAGTCGTCCGAGGCGGCGAAGAACCGCGCCCGCAAGCGGCAGGACTGGAACGCGCCCGGATCGGTCCGGCGGGGCCCTGCGGAGGAACGGTCGAAGGAGCCGAGTACGAAGAACTGAGCACGAGGAGCTGAGCCGACGGGTCCGGGGCCGGGTGCGGGTTCGGGCTTGTGGTGAGCGGTCGGGCGGGGTCCACGTAGACTGGTGGGCTGTTGTCCGGCCGTTTCCGTTTCCTCTCGGCCATCCCTCCCCCCTTCTCTCCCTTGGAGTCACCCCACCATGCAGGCAGAACCGAAGAAATCGCTGGTGGGGCTGGAGTACGAGGTCGAGGTCGGTCCCGTCGCCCATGGCGGCCACTGCATCGCCCGTACGGAGGAGGGGCAGGTCCTCTTCGTACGGCACACGCTGCCTGGTGAGCGGGTCGTGGCCCGGGTGACGGAGGGTGAGGAAGGGGCGCGGTTCCTGCGCGCGGACGCGGTGGAGATCCTGACGGCGTCCAAGGACCGCGTCGAGGCCCCCTGCCCCTACGCCGGTCCCGGCCGCTGCGGCGGCTGCGACTGGCAGCACGCCAAGCCGGGGGCGCAGCGCCGACTCAAGGGCGAGGTCGTCGCCGAGCAGCTCAAGCGGCTCGCCGGGCTGACCCCGGAGGAGGCCGGCTGGGACGGCACGGTGATGCCGGCCGAGGGCGACAAGCTGCCGCCGGGTGAGGTGCCTCAGTGGCGTACGAGGGTGCAGTACGCGGTGGACGTGGACGGCAACGCCGGTCTGCGGCGCCACCGTTCGCACGAGGTCGAGCCGATCGAGCACTGCATGATCGCGGCGCCGGGCGTCAGCGAGCTGGGCGTCGAGGAGCGCGACTGGTCAGGGATGGAGTCCGTCGACGCGATCGCCGCGACGGGGTCCCAGGACCGCATGGTCATCCTGGAGCCTCGGCCGGGCGCCCGCCTCCCCCTCGTCGAGCTGGACAAGCCCGTCTCCGTCATGCGCGTCGAGGAGCACGACGGCGGCATCCACCGAGTCCACGGCCGCGCGTTCGTGCGCGAGCGCGCCGACGGCCGTACGTACCGGGTCGGCAGCGGCGGGTTCTGGCAGGTCCACCCGATGGCGGCGGACACCCTGATGAAGGCGGTCATGCAGGGCCTGCTCCCGCGCAAGGGCGACATGGCCCTCGACCTGTACTGCGGTGTCGGCCTGTTCGCGGGCGCCCTCGCCGACCGCATCGGCGAGAAGGGCGCGGTCCTCGGCATCGAGTCGGGCAAGCGCGCGGTCGAGGACGCCCGTCACAACCTCGCCGCCTTCGACCGCGTCCGCATCGAACAGGGCAAGGTCGAGGCGGTCCTGCCGCGCACGGGCATCACCGAGGTGGACTTGATCGTCCTGGATCCGCCACGGGCGGGGGCGGGGCGGAAGACGGTCGAGCAGCTGGTGAAGCTGGGGGCGCGGAAGATCGCGTATGTGGCTTGCGATCCGGCGGCGTTGGCTCGGGATTTGGGGTATTTCCGGGAGGGGGGGTATCGGGTGCGGACGCTGCGGGCTTTTGATTTGTTCCCGATGACTCATCATGTGGAGTGTGTGGCGGTGCTGGAGCCGATCGCGAAGGGTGTCTGACCTGCGGTTTTATGTAGGTCAGGCTGGATGAAGGGTTCGCTGGCCCGATCGTCGCGGGGACGGTGAGGAGTCTTTTCGGCGCTGCTTCTGGCGATGTGTCGTGCCTGTCGGCCTGTTGCTCGTGCTCTGTGGAGTCCTCGTTCTTGACTCGTTGCGCGTCTTCGGGACCGGGGCCACGACCGCCTCGCCTTCGATCCTCGGTGGACATTCGGCAGGGCCGTGCGGCCCCGTGGCTGATACCACGGGGCCGCACGGTGTTGGGGGCATGAGGCCCCTCTTCTTCCTTGTCAGAAGTCGGCGCTCGGGCCGTCCGTGTCCAGGTTCAGGTCCACGCTGTACAGCGGACGGTCCTCGATCCCCAGGGCGCGCATCAGCTCGTTGGTCGGAATCCTGTACCTGCGTCCGACACGGCGGATGGAGCAGGGGAACTCGCCCTCGCGGATCAGCCGGTACGCGGTCGTCGAACCGATCCCGAACGCTCGGCACGCCGTTCGTAGGTCCACGGTGACGGGCAGGTTGAACATCTCGGAGAAACTGAGTCGGCCCTCTGCTGGGTCCTTCATGCTCGCCTCCCCGCAGGACGGATCGGCCGGGTGCCCGCGCGGTGCTTGGACCGTCGGTTCTTCCGGTGGTCGTGGTGCGTCGAACGGTCCCTCTTCTCGTCGTCGGTGTCGGCGAGGGCACCCTTGCGTAGATGCTCCGGGCGTACCCGGAAGCGCAACGGGGCTTGCAGCCCGTCCGGGCCGTCCGGACGGTCGACCCGCACGTCCAGGCACTCCTCGGCCAGAGCGTCCGCCTCCCCGTCGGACGCACTGAGCGCGCGATCCTGGGCGATGCGCTCGACATGGGTGGAGGGGAGCTCCCGCAGGCCGTCGCGGGCGAAGCACCACGCCCTGGTGCGCGCTGCGTGGATCAGGGAGGAGTCGGAGAGGCGGCTCGCGGCGTCCGGGGCCGCCAGTTCCTCCAAGAGGGTCAGGGCCATCTCGGCCTCCACGTCCGACCGGTCGGCGCGCAGGCGTGTGCAGACGCGGTTGACCGTCCCGGTCAACCGGGGCAGGGCCAGCCAGATCGCCAGGAGCTTCCCGGTGCCGTGTGGAGCGAGGTCACTCAGCGCGGTGCCGAGTACCTCCTTCCAGACCGCGGCGGCGAACTGCGGGTCGGAGCCCGGCCCGTACAAGGCTTCGTACGTCTCGACAGCAGTCAGCCGGACCGGCTCCGCCCCCTCGATGTCTGAGGGAACGGTCACGAGGATCGAGTCGCCGACCCGGGGGTCGTCGAAGTGCCGCCTCACCGAGGCGAACATACTGCTGGATGGTGGATACATCAGTAAATGTCCTTTCTCTGGGCTGAAGGTGCCGAAGATGCTGAAGGCGCTGGAGATGTCGATGTGCTGGACGGGCTGAAGAGCCGCCGGTGTCGGTCTTGTCGACCGGGATTCGCCGCCTTCGACCACGAGCGTGTGACAGTGCGGAAAGGCCGCGAGCTCGCGGGTCGGAGTAGTTCAGAGGGGTGGGGCCGCAGTGGGTGGGTGCCCGCCCGGGACGGGCACCCACCCATGAGCTGTGAAGCTCAGGCGGTCTCGGAGGGAGAGGCGTCCGGCGCTTCGGCGTGCGGGGTCGCTGGCGTGGTGCCCTCGGTCCGGTCGGCCGCCCGCCGGCGCCGGGTCGGCGGCCAGTCGGGGGACTGGCGCAGACGGCTCGCCCGGCGGTTTCGCTGACGGTTGTTCATAGGGCCTGCGGTTCCTTCCTGATGGGTCGATGGATGACTACGCTGCCGTCTCGCGTTTCTGCGAGCGGTTGGTGCCATCGTGCCCGGGGACGGGAGGAGGCCGCGGAGCGGAAACTGAGGGAAAACTGAGGCCTGGGGGCGTGAAGGAGCACGTGCGTGTGAAGCGGCACATCGCAACGTACAGATGAAGGGGGCGCCGTCGAGGGGCCCGGACCACTGCTTCCGGTGCGGAGAGGGGAAGGGCGATGGAGGGGCACGTGCTGGGCCCGGTAAGAGTCGAAGGGGACGGCGATGGAAGGGTCTGCGCAGGTTCGAAGGCGGCGGGGCTGTTCGCGCTGCTGGTGACGTCAGCGGGCTGCCGATGCACCAGGAAGGAGATCGCCGAAGTCCTCTGGGAGGGCGAGGAGAACACCCGCAGCCTGGTGGACCGTGCTGTCTCCGACCTGCGGAAACGACTGGGCCCTGGGGCCGTGCCCCATGGCGGCAAGTCGGGTTACTGCACCCTCCGCGCGCCGGAGGGCGGCGTCGACCTGCTCCGCTTCCGCAACCGTGTGGCGAGGGCCGCTGGGCTGAACCCTCCGGAGCGGTTCGAGTTGCTTGGCGCGGCCCTGGAGGAGTGGGACGGCGGCGAACCGCTGCGCGGGCTGACCGAGAGCGGCTTTCAACTGCGCCGGGAGGCGCTGCGGGCCGAGTTGATGGCCGCCGTGCACGCTCGGATGGACGCCGCCTACAAATCCAGGGAGGAGAAGTGGCTCCGTGAGGAGACGGAGAAGTGGTTCGAGCGCGCACCGGAACTGCCCCAGGTCTTCCGGTTCTACCTGCTCGCCCACGACGACCTGCCGGAGCGCCGACGCGAACGGCTCATCAATGAGTGGACGAAGCGCAACGCAAAGCCGGACGCCGAGTTGCGGAGCGCCATCGACCAGGTCCGGGGAGTTGCCCACCGTCCCGGCGGGACGCTCCTGCCGCCCGTCCCCGACCAGTTGCCCGGCAGCAGTCGCAGGCCGGTCGGGCAGGACGAACTGATCGGCAGCCTCGTGGAGGCCGTGCGCGAGGAACAGGACGCCGGCAACCTGGCCTTGGTCCTAATCAGCGGCATGGCGGGTGTCGGGAAGAGCACGGTGGCCTACCACCTCGCCCGTCGGCTTCGGGAGCGGTTCCCCGACGGGGTGCTCCACGCCGGACTGAACGGGTTCGCCGACGGAGACGTGCGGCTCGCCGAACCGGACGAGGTCCTGGACAGGTTCCTGGCCGTGCTGCCGCCGTACACCACGGTGACCGGACCGGAGAGCAAGAGCAACGCGCTGCGGTCGGCACTGGCCCACCGCTCGGTACTCATTGTCCTGGACGACGCGCTCAACGCACAGCAGGTGCTGCCGCTGCTCCCCGGAGACGGCACCTGCGCCGTGATCATCACCAGCCGCAACGACCTGTTGCGCCTGCAGTCCGAGAGAAAGGTGCTGTTCCGCAAGATGGAGCCGCTGCAAGAGGCGGATGCCCTGGAGGTGCTCCAGGAGAAGGTGTCGGTCGAGGACCGGGCGAAGCACGCCCAGGCTTTCAGTGAGCTGGTCAGCCTCTGCGGACGGCTGCCGTTGGCGCTCACCGTGGTGGCTCGACTCCTGGAAGGCGGTGCGCGTCCGCTGCGTACCCTCCCCGCCCTGGTGCGGGACATGAAGGAGGAGCGGGAGCGGGCGAGGCTGGACACCCTGCACCTGCCGGAGCACGAACTGTCGGTCCGCGCAGCACTGAACTGCTCCGTACGCGTGCTCGGTGCGGAGGCCCGGCTGCTGCTGTGGCAGCTCGCCGTCCACCCCGGGCCCACCGCCTCCTGGGAGGCGGTGATGGACTTGGGAAGGGTGGCGGGCGAAGGAGCGCGCACCGACCGGGCCTTGATGGAGCTCGTGGCGGCGAACCTGGTAGAGCTCCAGGGTGACCGGTACGGGCTGCACGACCTCGTGCGGGCCTTCGCCCGTCGGCACGCGCGGCCGGCGGCGGACGGAGAGACGACGGACATCGAGCGGGCGACCGTACGGCAGGTGCTGGAACACCAGCTGCACAACGTCCGCGCCTGCGACCGGGTGCTCGACCGCGAGCGCACCCTGCCCATCGGCGAGCCCGACGGGGTCACGGTCACCGACCCCGCGGAACCGGGGCAGGCGATGGCGTACCTGGACGAGGAGTACGCCGCTGTTCAGCGAGGCATCCGATTAGCCATCGGCCAGGGCATCGAACGGTACACATGGCTGCTTTCGATGACCCTGGTCACCTATCAGTGGCGCCGGCACCTCCTCGGCGACGCGCGGAGGAACCTCCTGCACGCCGTCGACGCCGCCGAATCCGCCGCCGCCCCGGTCGATTGCGCCATGGTCCACCGGATGCTGGCAGGGACACAGTGGCGGTTCGGCGAGTACGACACGGCCGTGGGCCACCTGCACCGTGCCGTCCGGCTCAGCAAGGAGGACCACAGTGAGGCAGGCCGGCTGAGCCTTGCCCGTTCGCTGCACCGGCTCGGGATCACCCTGCGCAAGCAGGGCGACCGGACGGGGGCGGAGGAAGCGCTGTGCCAGGCACTGGAGTTGTGCCGGGAGGTGTCCGACCCGGTCGGGGAGGCCGCCGCCCTGAACGCTCTCGGCGCGCTTCACCACGACCGGGGCGAGCACGCGCAGGCGCTCCGTCGGTGCGCCGACGCCCTGAGCGTGGTCGAGCGCACGGTGGAGCGCAGCGGCCTGGCCGACGTGTTGTTCACCCTGGCCAAGGTGCACCTGGCCCGCGTCGAGCGGGACGAGGCCATCTCCCTGTACCGGCGGGCCTGCGACATCTACCGCGAACAGGAGAACTGGCCCAACGAGGACAAGACGCGGATGCTCTTCGCGGACGTCCTGGTGTCCGCCGGTGAAACCGACACAGCGGTACGGGAGTTGGAGAGAGTCATCGTGCTGCGCGAACTGATGGGCGGCGAAGGCGTACGCGAGGTCCGGGAGTTGCTGGAAGGGTTGAGGTGACCCGCCCGGCCGGCGACCTCCGGATCACCGTCACAGCCGAGGCGGATGCGTGCGGTAGTACTCGGTCGGGTCGGGACGCAGCCGCCTCGACGGACGCCGCGAGCCCAGCCGGGGCAGGTACGGGCGGAGTCGGTCGAACACCTCACGGACATCCGCCGGGCGCTCCTCCGCCTTCCACCGGACCATCCACAGCGCGAGGGAGGCGAACTCCGGGGGGAGCTCGGCGAGTTTGTCGGGTGGCAGCACCGGGCCGCCCGGTTCCGCCCGCTCCTCCAGTCCGCCGTAGGGCAGCCGCATGACGACCATCTCCAGCAGGATGCAGCCGAGTCCGAAGATGTCCGCCCGCCGCGTCAGACCCGAGGGGCACGCGTCGGACTGCTCGGGGGAGGCCCAGCCGCGCGTGCCGCGCTCGAAGGATGTCTCCTCGCCCGCCGTGATCGCGTGGCCCATGTCGATGAGACGGAGTCGGCCGTCCGGTTGCACGATGACGTTCTCGGGTTTGAGGTCGCAGTGCACCAGATTCCGGTCGTGCACTTCCCGCAGAATTTCGCACAGCTGGCCGATGACGGACGCGACGATCTCGGGATGCCTGACGGGTCGCTTCTCCAAGAGAACGTTCTGCAGTTGGCGTCCTTCGACGAATTCCATGACCAGGCATCGGCGCCCTCGGTGCGTCCCGGAGGCGATGATTTCGGGAATCGCCTGAATTCCCGTCAGCATCATCATGCGGGAGCCCTCTTCGAGAAGCCTCCTGCCTGCCCAGGAGAAGTCGCTCTCGGGGCCGAGGTCCCGGGCCTTCTGGAGCTTCAGCGCCACCCTCTCCCCGCTCCTGCGGTCACGGCCGAGGAAAAGGTCGCCCTGACCGCCGTCACCGACCATGTCCAGCACTTCGTAGCGCTTCCCCACATTGCCGATCTCCTCGATCTCCCGCATGGTCACCCTTCTTTTTCCTTCTTTCGTCCGTACAGAAATGGAGCAGAGAATGTCACAGCCGTGGCTGCCCCCCGACGGGCTGACCCGCACCTCCGAAGTCATCACGGTATCCGCCGGAATGTTCAAGGGAGGAGAATTCCGGTGCCCCGCCGCCGATGCCCTCAAGACCCGCGGCTACCACACCGCCGACCCCGTACCGCGCCGCCGCGAGCGGTTGGAGCACTTCGCTCTCGGCCCCTTCATGGCCGCCTGCGACGCCCGCTTCCGGCCTTCCGACAGCGCACCCCGGACACGTACCGCGCTCCCGCACGACGGCCTGAGGAATTGGTCGGACCATGGCGTGAAGATGTACGAGGCGGCCTTCCCCGTCGACCCGGAACGCCCCCTGGACGAGGTCCCCGAGCCGTGGACGTACCGCTACCGGCCGTCCGGCCCCGACTCGCGGAACGCCCAGGAGTACCGCTTCACCGTGTGGGGCCGCTGCCTGGCCTCCGCCGACGGTGCCTACCGTGAACTCCGTCTGCCCGTGCACCGCCTGAACCGGGAGCTGCCGCCCGACGGGTTCGTCGCCGCCGTCGCCCTGGTGCTGGCCGAGGGCACCCCCGGGCCGCGGCCGGAGCATGTACGGATCGTGGAGTTCGCGCTGTTCGACGGCCGTACGCGGGAGCTCTTCGCCGGCAGCCGGGAGCAGGCGCTCGCCCGGTACCGCGAGCACGGCCCCGACGCCCTGGCCGGCGTACTGGACGGACGGGAATACCGCCCCGGCTCCGCCTGCGGCGGATGTCCCTACCTGTCGGTCTGCCCGGCGCTGCGCGCGGCGCCGGGACTGCTGGGCATCGAGTCGCCGAACCGGCCCCGCCGCACATGGTCGGTGACCAACGGGCGCAACTACCGGGCCTGCCCGGCCCGCGACCACATGCGTCGGCTGCACCTGCCCACGGCGGACTCCGTCGAGCGCGAGGTGACGGCCGAGCGTGGTCGGGCCCTGCACGCCTACCTCGCCGACCGGCACGGCCACGGATCGCCTCGACCGTGCACGGTCGAGGTTCCCGAGGAGTGGGTGCCGGACGGATTCGACCTGCCCGATCACGAACGTACGCTCGGGGCACTCCTGTTGCGGCGCCACGCCGTGGTCTGCCCGCTGCGGTGCGTCGGGGACGGGACGGATGTGCGGACCGAGCCCCGGGTGGTGCGGCACGACACCGTCGCCGACGTGGTGGTGATCGCCGCACCCGACCTGCTCTACCGGGACGCCGGCTCATGGGTATGGCGCGAGACCAAGACCTCCGCCATCGACCGGCGGTCCAACCGCCCCCTGCTGGAGCTCTACCCCCAACTGGCCCTGGCGGTCGTGCTGATCGGCCGCGGTGACCTGGGCGGCGCTCCGTCCCGTGCCCGGGTCGAGCTTGAGGTGCTGCGCCCCGGCGGTGCCGACCTCGAGATCATCGACCCCTTCGCCTCCGCCAACCGGACCGCGGCTGAGGGAATCCTGCGGACGATGGTGGCCGACTGGCACCGGGACGACCGCTACACGGCCGTGCCCGGACGCTCCTGCCAGCGGTGCGAAGTGGCCCGCTGGTGCTCGGTGTCTGCCGCCACCGAGGCCGCGGCATGAGGGCGGGCGCGGCCCGCCGGGCCGACCGGCCGGACACCAGGGGGGAGTCTGAGGGCGCGGGCAGCGAACTCTTCCGCGAGCTTGCCCGCATGGTGGTTGCCCTCGCCGAGGTTCAGGGTCTGCGCTCGTTCGCCCTGCCCTATCCCGGCCTCGCCCAGCGTGCGCTGGACCGCACGGTGATGCACTGCCTCGACGCCGGGGAGGAACCGCCGAAAAGCCTTCCGGAGCTGTGGGAGTGGTGCCGGACCAAGCCGGCGGACGATCCGCTCTTCGCGGTTCCCGCCTCCCTGGTCACCCCGGGCGCGACGCTGGTACACCCGGTCGGCCGGATGCCGACGCGGTCGTGCCTCGAAGTCGCCTCGTACGGGCCGGACGGGGGCGTGGCGGCGCAGGCCCGCGCGCTTCTGGGTGACCTGGAAGCGCGGTGCGGAACGGGCGAGCGCTACCGGCAGTGTCGGAGCTTCCTGGCCCGCCACGCGGTGGTCCACCAGCAGGACCGCTTCGGGCCCGGCTGGAGCAAGGCCGTCTGGAGCCGCATCAAGGACCTCTACGGGCCGCTGCCCGAATCCCTGCTTGTCGACGGCGACTTCCTGCGCTGTCCCTCGTGCGGGCTCCCCGCGCTGCCCAGGGACCGGGCCGTGCCCGTACCCGGGCCGTCCGCCACCGACGCGGACATCTGGTGCGAGGGGGAGGAATGCCCGCGCGACGACCCTCCGGAACTGATCCGCGATCCGGAACAGACGTGGATCCTGCGGCGTCCACTGCGGACGTTCCTCGCACTGCCGCATCGGACCGAAGAGGCCGCCCTGGACGTGCTGGATCGCGCCGGGATCAGCCATGAGCCCCTGTCGGGGCCTCTGTCCGCCTACCGGTTGAGGGACGCCGGTCCCGCGATCGTCGACATCCAGGTGTACGACCGCCTTCAGCCGGCCCTCCTCGCCGCGCATCTCACCGACAGCGCGCCCCTCGCGGACCGCACCCTCGTCGTGGTCCCGGACGCGCTCGCCGGACGGGACGGCTATCGGGAGGCCTTCACCGACGCCCTTCCCGCGCTTCTGCGGGACCGGCTGGTGCTCACCACACCCGTGGACCTCGGGCCCGACCTGGGTCGGGCCCGGAAAGAGGAGAAGGACGATGCGTAGCATCACCCCGCCGCTGACCGACGTACTCCGCGCCCTCAAGGCATTCCTTGGGCCAGCCGTCCGCAAGGCCGCCCTGGAAGACCTCTGCCAGGTGGAACTCGGCCTGTACCTCCAGCAGAAGCTGATGCCGGGCAGCCCCGCGGGCAGTGCCTGGGTATTGTTCAGCGGATACGGGTTCGCCGAGGCACACGGCGCGCAGCTGCCGCCGGACACCGCGCGGACGCTGCGTGTCGCCCGGTACTCGCTGTGGACACTGCGCAGGGGCCGTACCTGGCGCGAGGCGCTGGAGAGCTACCAGCTGTTCGACCCCAGAGTGCGCGGCTACGACGTACCGGACACCGAGTCGCCCGCCACCCGCCGCGAACTCTCCGTCGCCGGAGACCGCTTCCCCGTCTACGAGCAACTGCTGCGTGTCGCACCGCCGCTGGCGGGCAAACGCATGCCGGTCGCGGGCCAGGGCCCGCACGCCTTCCCCGTCAGCCGCACCCTGGCCGTCGTTGACCTGCCGTCCGTCCCCCACACCCCCCTCGTCGCCCACGACATGGACCTGGAACCGGCCGGCGGCGGAGAGCCTCTGGTCTTCACCAGGAAGGGCCTGGAGCGCACCGCAGCGGACATGGACGCCATGCACGCCCGCGCCGGCGAGGGAAGGCCGCCGCGCTGGCTGGAGCGGCTGCGGGCCTTCGACCTGTCCGCCAAGGAGAACGGCACGTTCCACAAGGCCGGCAAGGACGAGGACTTCTCGTTCACGGTCGACGGGATCCAGCACCTGCTCGGCATCGTCGGCGCGGGCAAGAGCACGCTGCGCGACATCATCGCCGTCCATCTCGCCAAGCTCGGCAAGCGCACCACCATCGTGGTCACCGACGTCGCGGAGGTGCTGAAGCTCGTCCGGCTCTACGGTCTGTACACCGACGGCGCCGCCGCACCCGTGCTCGGGTCCTCCGGCCGGGAGCGGCACGCCCAGCGGCTGCACCGCCGGCTGGCGGGCCGGGGCGAACACCGGCTGCTCGCCCATGACGACCCCGCCTTCGCCTACCTTGGGACCTCCTGCGTGCTCAACGTGAGGCGGCAGGGCGCCACTTCGTCCACCGAGCCGCTCGCCTTCGGCGAGGCACCCTGCTCCCGGCTCCGGCCACCGTCGGACCCGAGGCGCGACAAGGGTGGCGGTCGGGCCTCCGAATGGCAGAGGAGCGCGACGAGCTGCCCGTACTGGCCCGCCTGCCCCCGGTACCACGGAGCCCGCACCCTGGTCGGCGCCCTGATCTGGGTGGCCACACCGGCCGGACTGATCGACGCCTCACCGCCCCGCCCCCAGAACGGCGAGCGCATCCGCTACCTCGAACTCGCCTGCCGCCGCAGCGACCTCGTGATCATCGACGAGGCCGACCGTGTGCAGATGCAGTTCGACCAGACCTTCGCACCCGCCGTCGTCCTCGCCAGCGACGAGGACAAGGGCCTCATCGACCAGCTGAGCCGGCACAAGATCCGGGAACTCGCGGCCAGCGGGCGCACCCAGCTCTCCGAACGGGACGTGGAGACCTTCGCCGCCGCCCTCAACACCGCCGGATCGGCCACCGACCGGCTGTACGCGATGCTCGTCGCCAGGTATGACCTGCGCAGGTGGGTGCGGACGGGCTACTTCAGCGCCTGGACGCTGCAGCTCGGACTGCTCGACGAGCGCTACGAACTCCCCGACGGCAGCGGGCCGGAACACCGGAACCACACCCCGAGACAGGCTCTCGGCAAGCTTCTGGACGCCTTTCGGGACAACCCCTTCGGCGACCGCCGCCGCAGGACGGAGGAGGACTTCAGCGAGCTGACCGCCCTCCTCAACGAACTCCTCCACACCGGGAACCCGGAGAACACCCGGCGCCACCTGGCCGAGGTCATGGACGAGGTCTTCCACATCGACCCGCGGTACATGGCCGCCCGGCAGCAGACGTACAAGGAGGAGTACGACGAGTGGCAGCGCGCGGAGGAGGAACGGCAGAAGGGGCGAGGCCGCCGCCGGAAGCCCAAGCCAGCGCCCCAGACACCTGAGCAGTGGCACAGGGAGCTCGCCGAACGCTTCGAGTTCACGCTGCTGCTCAGCGCCCTGGAACCCCGGCTCGCCATGATCAACGCCATGTGGCCCCGCGTCGAGGCCGCCCTCAGCCTGGGCTACAACACGATGTACCGTCGGCCGCTCGACTACGGCCCGATGGTGCCCGAGGCCCCGATGGGCAACGTACTCGGCTTCCAGTTCCGGGTCCCGGGCGAGGACAAGGGCGGAGTCCGCAGCGGCGAGCTGACCTTCTTCCGCTGCAGCGGCGTCGGACGTGAACTGCTGCGCGCCATGCCCCACCTCGCCTCCGTCGACGGCAGGCCCGGCGCCCATCTGCTGCTCATGTCCGGCAGCAGTTGGGCGGGCGCGTCCAGCCGCTACCACGTCTGCGTCCCGGTCGGCGTGATCATCGAGCCGCCGGCCGAGGTGACCGAACGCATCGCGAACGAGAGCCTGATGCGCTTCGAGTTTATCGACGACGGCGACGAGAAGCTGCGCCTGTCGGGAACCCACCCGGACGACCGCCCCGAGAAGCTGCGCCGCATCGCCACCCACCTCGGCGCCGGGGAGTACGACGCCCCCGAAGGAGGCCCGCTGGAGCGCGAGCTGCTCTCCCTTCGCCCGGGGAAGCGCGACCAGATCCTCCTGCTGGTCGGCAGCTACGCCGAGGCGCGCATCGTGGCCGACACCCTCCACAACCTCAACTCCCGTTGGCGCGACAGCGTGCTGTGCCTGGTCTCGGACGACGAGGAGATCGCCCCGGAGGACGAGGCGCCGTCCGCCTACCGTGCCCGGTCACTGCGCCGGGGCGACGTCGAACACCTGAAGGACCTCGACGCGAACATCCTCGTGGCGCCCCTGCTGGCCGTGGAGCGAGGCCACAACATTCTCAACGACGACGACGAGGCGGCCATCGGCACGGTCTACTTCCTGGCACGGCCCAATCCGCACCCCGAGGACCTGTCCCTGGCCGTCCACGCCGTCAACGACTGGATCGTCCGCGCCGTCACCGGCGGTGACTTCGACACCTGGGTACGGGGACAGGCCACCGTCGAGGAAGGTGCCGACGAGGTCCGCCGCCTCGCCCGTTCACGCTGGTACCAGGTCCTCGCCCGCTCGATGGCGTGGAGCCGCCTCGACGACGAGGTGAGGGAGCAGGTCACCTGGGACATGCTGGTCCTGATGTGGCAGGTGATCGGGCGGCTGGTGCGCGGCGGTGTACCGGCCCGGGTGGTCTTCGTCGACGCCGCCTTCGCCCCGAACCGCGGGGCCGTACCACCGCAGGCCGACACCCCCAAGTCCAGCCTGCTGCACAGCGTCCTCGACGTGCTGGACCCGTACTTCGAGGGCGACACGAAGAGCGCGGAGGAGCAGTTCATCGCCCACGCCCTGTACGAACCTCTCCGGCGCATGCTCACCCGTCTGCTCGCCCCTGCTCCCGACCCGGCCCACCCGTAAGCGCCGAACTCCGGCTTCCAGGAGGCAATTTCGTGTATCACACCATTCGCAACGCGGCCTACGAACCCGACCCGATCCATGGACCGTGGCGGGAGGAGATGAGTGTGCTGCGGCTCGGCGAGGAGTTGCACACCGAGCTCACCAGGATGCACGCCGAGGCCGACCAGGCCTCCGTCCGCCCCGATCGGCTCCCCGTACGCAGGCTCAACTCGCTGCTCCAGGCGATGGCCCCCGGCGTCATCGCGACCGGCCGCAATGCCGGAACGGACGGTCGCCTGCCGTGGCTCTACGCACGGGAAGCCGTCCCGCCGGAGGTGCTGGCCCCGGTGATTGGCACCTGGGCGGCGGGCATGTACCGGGAGGAGGACGACACCGAGGGCGCCGATCTGGAGGAGAGGCTCCGCTCCGACGACCCGGCCGAGGCCGTCCAACTGCCACATTGGGAGACCGAATCGGTCGACCTCACCGAGACCGTGACCTCGGCGGGCGGAACAGCCGAACCCACCGCACGGCTCTACGGCCTGCTGCCCGAGTGGGTCGCCTTCCGGCTGGCCGCCCGGACGTTCCGCACCGGAGGCACCACACTCCACTTCCGCGTCGAGAGCTCGGGCAACGGCGCGCGACTCGTCTCCTGGCCGCCACAGCGGTACGAGCGCCGCGGGCAGACCTGGTACTACTCGGCCTGCCTCAACATCACCGTCCACACCGTGCCGTTCGCCCCACGGTTCCGCGTCCATGTGTCCGCCCAGGTACGCCGGTGGGCCACCCAGCTGGACGTGCGCCCCCACCAGCTCGGCGGCACGACCGTTCTGCTCGACGCTCCCCTGCCATGGCCGGGAGGGCCGGACCGGGGCCACCGGTTGATGGTGAACACCCTCGGCTACGACCGGCGGCTGAAGGAACTGGCCTGGCGCCACCACAGCCCCGCACCGCTCCTGCCCGAGCTGGACATCGTACGCAACTACCCGCAGCCCGAGGCGCTCTTCTCCCATCCGGAACGCTGGATCAACGGGTCCGGGGACGTGGCCGCCGGCATCGTCTACCACCCGTCGATCGGCCCGCATGAGGTTGGACCGGGGCTGATGGCACGGGAGCGGGCGGATCTGGACGCCTGGGTCGAGGAAGGGCTGCGCCCCATGCTGACCAGGGTCCCCGACCTCACACGAGTTACCCGGAGTAACACCCCCTCATTGCTGCCTCGTTCGGGAGCCGGACATGGTCCGGGCGTCCGGGACACGCAGCTGGCCCTGCAGCGGCGGGCGGCGTTGGCACGCGCACTCAACGGCCGTCCCCTGGAGATCGACGTCTTCTGGCAGTCCCCGGAAACCCGTGCCGCCCTGCTCGCGGAACTGCCGAAGCTCATCGGCTTCCCTCCCGGGGAGAGCGTGGGGCCGGCCGACGACGACACCTGGCGGTGGCGGGGCGAGGGGATCGAGATCCGCGTACGAGCCTGGCCCGCGGGGCCCCTGGCTGACGCCCTGCCGGTCTCCCGGGAGCGCAGGCGCTCCAGGGCCGTCCGGCTGGCCGAAGCCGTCGAAGGGCGCTGCCGGCTTGTGGCGGACCGCGTGGTTCCGCGACCCGACGCGGCCGGAATTGTGATCACGGAGATCGCCGGCAAGGAGCGCTTCGCCGCCGTCCCCGACTCCGACCCCAAGCATGCGCTGCGCATCGCCTGGGCGCGGCAGGGCCAGCTGAGCCAGTTCGTCAACCTGCCCGACGACACCGACAGCGGCCTGGAGCACCGGGCCAAGTGGACCTGGCTGGACGCCTTTCGGCAGCTCGGCGCGATCAGTCCGCCCGCCCATCGAGTGGGGGCCGGAGTTCCCGGCGAGCTCCAGTACGTGGCGCTCTGGCTCGTACGCCACACCAGGAAGGGGCCCACGCGGCGCCCCGTCCATCGGCTTGTCGCGGTGCGGGTCCGCCCCGGGGACGATGGACCGGGCGTCATCGAGGGGTGGGACGCCGAGCGCGCCGAATGGGTGCCGTACCCGAAGCTGTTGCTGCTGCTCTCCCAGGCAGTGGAACCAGTGGCGGAGACGGGGAAGGAGACTGATACGGGTGGCCCTGGCGACGGCGTGACCGCCAGGGGCGGGCACCGGCCCGGTGCCCGCCCGGGTGTGGAGCAGCACAGGCAGCGGGAGGCCGAGCGGCAGATCCGCGCGCTGCTCTTCCAGCTCCGCGGTCGCCCGACCCTCGTGCTGGCGGACGCAGGCAATCTGCGCCAGTGCTGGTCTCGCCTGCGCAACGGCGAGCTGGACCGCGACATGCTCGGCTTCGGCACCGAACCAGCCCAGCGCCACACGCTCTACGGTGACGACCTGCGGGTGGTGCTCGTACGGGACGCCAACGCGCGGGAGGAAGTGGCGGAGTGGTACGCCCACGACGCCAAGGGCAGCGTCGGCTTCGCCGAGGGCGTGTGGGGGACGGCGGAGACGGAGAGCCGTGTCTTCGCGAGTACGGCCCCGAAGCCGCACACAGTGGCGAAACTACCGAAGGGCCTCATGAAGCTGGCGCCCACGGCACAGGGCCGGACAGCACCCGGGAAGACTGCCTGGAACCCCGGGCAGCTGGAGATCACCGTGCTCGGCTGCCTGTCGGAGAAGGCGCTGGCGGACTCGGGGCGTGAAGGGGACCTGCCTGACCGGCCGGCGGAGTGGGCGACGCTCACGCACCAGCTGCGCTACCAAGACGACTACCCGCCGCTCGCCCGGCCCCTCCCGCTGCACTTGGCGCGCCTCGCCGGCGAGTACGTGCTTCCGGTGGCCGGAATGAAGGAGGAGGGGAGCATGTCATCCGCTCCATGAGCGAGGCGCCGCCTGCATGGGGGTCCCAACGATCGACGCTGATAGGAATCCGTGTTCCCTCGTGTGAGTGCCAGAGGCTGAATCTGACCACGGTTGACGGCGTCTGGTGCACTCCTTGCTGGGATCACCGCGCGCCATTGTCTTCTCCGCCGTGACGCTCTGCGCGCCCGGTGGCCACGGACGGAGACGAGAGATTACACCTGACCTGCGGTTTTCTCTGAGCTCACGGGGTGACATGATTCCGATGACGCATCGTGTGGAGTGCGTGGCGGTGCTGGACCCGGTGGCCAAGGGTTCCTGACCCGCTGTAGTGCCGTCAGGAACAGTGAAGGCCCGCTCAGCGCGGCGTGTCGGCACCGCCCCCCGTCGACTCCCGCGCGATCACCACCATGTCGGTAGTGGTGTCCCGTGGCGGAAGTGGGCGGCCGTCCGCCTCGTGGAGGGCGAGGGCGGCGAAGTGGCGGCTGAGGCTGACGATGTCGATTCGTACGCTGGAGATGGACGGGACGAACAGGGCGGCCAGGGGGGTGTCGTCGTGGCCGATCACCGCCAGGTCTGCGGGGACGGACATGCCCGCCCGGATCGCCGCGCTCACCACGGCCGCCGCGCTGTCGTCGTTGTACGCGGCGACAGCGGTGATGCCCTGGGCGCGCCAATGGCGGACCGCCTCGTGGGCGGAGCCGTCGCGGTGGTCCGCCGGGCGGACGTCGAGCGGGGCGAGGCCGAGTCGGGCGGCGGCCTGCTGGGCCGTGTGTACGCGGTGGTCGAGCAGGGACGTGTGGGGGTCGGCGGGGGCCGCGAAGGCGATCCGGCGATGGCCCTGTTCGTGCAGGTGATCGATCTGCAGGGCGGTTCCCGCGGCGAGCGCGGGCCAGTCGTCCAGTGTCGTCGGGTGCTCGGGGGCGGGGACGATCCTGGTGATGCCGGCGGCGCGCATCGAGGCCAACTCGTCGGCGTCGAAGGGGCTGAATCCGAGGACGACGTCCGGGGTGAGCAGTTCCCACAGGGGGCGTGCCCGGCCTGCGGCGTACCGCGTGCAGGTGACCAGGGAATACCCGGCCTCGTCCAGCGCGAGCGCGGCCTCGTCCAGGTGCTGTTGCATGGGGAGACCGGCCGCCCAGTCCGGCAGGACGAACAGGATCACCTTGCTGCTGCCGCGCCGCAGCGTCTGCGCCGCCCGATGCGGGCGGTAGCCCATGCGCGCCGCCTCGGAGAGCACTCGTCGGCGGGTGGTCTCCGGGATCGTCTGTCCCGGGGTGTCGTTCAGGACGAATCCCACGGTTGCCCGCGAGAGGCCCAGCGACCGGGCCACGTCCGCCGCCGTGACCCGCTTCCGCCCCGTCGCACTCACAGTGCCTCTCCGCTCTTCCTTCTCTTCATTCTTCTCGCTCACGAGTCGTTTTTGTCGCGCGCCGTGTTTCCTCACGCATGCTACTTGCACGTGCTATCCGGAGTGTTACCAGGTGACGGGCACCTCGTAGACGTGGGGGAGGAGAATCCCGAGGCGGGTCTACTCCACGGTGACGACCACGTCGACCGGGGCGCACTCCGGTGCCGTGGCCGTCAGGTGGATCTTGCCGGGGCCGGTCGGGCGGAGGACGGCGAGTGCGCGGCCCTCGTAGGTGCGGCGTTCGTGCGCGTCGAAGCGTTCCTCGGAGGCCGGGTCGGCGCTGCCGAAGCCCAACAGGACGCCCGTGCCGGTGACTTCGAGGCGTACGGGGCGGTCGGTCGCGGTGTGGAGGGTGCTGTTCGGGTCGGTCAGGGTGAGGGTGACGTACGTGAGGTCGCCGCCCTTCGTGGTGATGGCCGGGCGGTCGGCTGTTGCGCGCAGTTCTATCGGGCCGGTCGCGGAGCGGAGGGTGTGGCGGCCGGTCTCGGTGCCGTCGCGGTAGGTGATCGCGAGGAGTTCGCCGGGTTCGTACGTCGTGTCGAACTCGGTGCGGAAGCGGTGGTCCTCGCCCACCGGACGGCGTCCCAACGAGCTTCCGTTGACGAGGAGTTCGACCTCGTCGGCGTCGCCGTAGACCTCGATCGTGATCGGGTTGCCTTCGGAGCCGGGCCAGGTCCAGGAGGCGAGGCTGTCGCTCCAGGCCCAGGGTGTGCCCGCCCAGGTCTTACCGTGGTGTTCGGGGCGTCGGACCGCGATGTAGGGCTGGGTGCGCAGGCCGAAGACGATCTCGCGGTAGTAGGAGGCGGGTCGGCGGTGTCCGGTGATGTCGAGGTCGCCGCAGTCCGCGACCAGGTAGGGGTAGGGCGCGGTGTGGGCGGGGCGGGGTGCGTCGGGGGTGAGGTACTGGGGGCGGCCGATGCCGACCTCGCCGAGGTAGTCCCAGCCGGTCCAGGTGAAGTCGCCTATGACGTGGCCGTGTTGCCTGACCAGGCGCCAGTTGCCGTCGATGCGGGTGGGGAAGGTTTCGGTGCCGAGGATGATCCGGTTCGGGAAGAGGTCCTTGTCGAGGGTGTAGCGGGCCTCGGCGTAGTTCATGCCGGCGACGTCGAGCACGGCGAAGGACTCGGCCGTCTTCTCGGTGACGAGGCCGGAGGCGCTGATCGCGTTCATCATGTCGCCCGCGTCGGCCATCAGGGTGTTGATGCCCTTCTCCTCGCTCTCGCCTGCGCCGACCTCCTGTTCTCCCTCCTGTTCTGCTCTCTGTTCTGCCTTCTGCTGTGACTGGCCGCGCAGCTTGCCCAGTTCGGACATGACGGCCAACATGCCGTTCACCGCGTTGGTGACATAGCGCGTGTCGTCCAACGCACGGACCTTCTCGGCGAGTTTGCGTCCCCAGGCGGCGCCGAGGGGCGAGCCGGTCTCGGGGATCTCGTTGCCGATCGAGTACATGATGACGCTGGGGTGGTTGACGTCCTTGGCGACCATCGCCTCGATGTCGCGTTCCCACCACTCCGGGAAGTTCAGGCTGTAGTCGAACTCGCTCTTGCCGGAGGTCCAGACGTCGAACGCCTCGTCCACCACCAGCATGCCGAGGCGGTCGCAGGCGTCCAGCATCGCCTTGCTCATGGGGTTGTGGGACATACGGATCGCGTTGAACCCGGCGTCCTTGAGGAGTTGGACGCGGCGTTCCTCGGCGCGGGCGAAGGTGGCCGCGCCCAGGACGCCGTTGTCGTGGTGGACGCAGGCGCCGCGCAGTTTGACCGTCCCGCCGTTGATCCGCAGTCCGTGCTCGGGGTCGAGTCGCAGGGAGCGGATGCCGAAGGTGACCGTCTCGGCGTCGACCTCGGCGTCGGAGTCCTTGAGGGTCACGGTGGTGGTGTAGAGGGCGGGCGTGTCCGGGCTCCACAGCAACGGGCCGTGGACGTACAGGCGTTGGCGTGCCGTGGCGGGCTCGCCCGGCAGCACCGTGATCTTCGAGGTGTCGCGCGCGACGGTGCTTCCGTCGGCGTCGCGGATCTCCGTGACGACATCGACCGTACGGATCGCGATCGAGTCGTTCTCGACCAGCGTCGCGACCTCCACCACCGCCCGCCGCGCGTCGATGTCCGGGGTGGTGACCCGGAGTCCGTCGGGCGCGATCCGGACCACTTCGCCGACCAGCAGCCAGGTGTCGCGGTAGATGCCCGCGCCGGTGTACCAGCGCGAGTCACGGTGGGCGCGGGCCTCGACGCGGATCTCGTTGGCGCTGTCGTCGCCGTAGCGCAGGAAACGGTCGGCGTCGATGCGGAAGCGCGAGTATCCGAACGGGCGTTGCCCGGCGTAGTCCCCGTTGACGAACACCACGGCATCGCGGTAGACGCCCTCGAACTCGACAAGGATCCGCTTGCCCCGGTGTTCCTCGGGGACGGCGAAGGTCTTGCGGTACTCGTACACACCGCCCGGGAAGTAGGCGCCCGCGCCGCCCTCCATCGTGACCTCACCGCCCGGGGCCGCGCGCTCCCGCTCGATCATCGCGTCGTGCGGCAGCGTCACCGGCCGGAAGGGGACCTTCGTTCCGGACAGTTCGGCGAAGGGGTTCACCTTGGGGCGGGTCTGCCAGCCGTCGTTGAAGGGCGTACGGATCATGTGGGCTCCATGGGGTGCGTGCGGGGAGTTCGGTGCAGGCCGGTGATCACCGTAACTTGCACGTGCTAGTAACGGTAGCGGGTGTGAGCTGCGAGATAGGGCTGGGGCGGAGTGTGGGATACGGTGCCGCAGGGCATATGTGCAGAACACGCCCTTGCGATGGAAGTTAGGTAACCCTTACCGTACCTACTTGCATCATCCAGGGACTCGGCCGTCACCCCGGTCGGCCCGCGGCGAGCGCTTCACCGACGCAGCCTGGCCGTCCTCCCCCAGCGCCTTAAGGGCCTGGAAGGTACCCGCAGCCGGAACCCGCTCATAGGACCCGCACTTGAACCAGCCCGCCTTCGGTCTGTACGACCCTGCCCGCGACCACAGTGACTGCGGCGTCGGCTTCATCACCCGCCTCGACGGGACGCCCAGCCACGACGTCATCCGCAAGGGCGACGAAGCGCTCCGCGCCATCCCGCACCGTGGCGGCGCGTCCGCCGAGGGCGTCGGCGACGGCGCGGGCGTGAGCATCGACCTGTCGGCGGAGTTCTTCGGCGCGATCACCGGCGAGACCCTGCGCGCCGGACACTTCGGCGTCGCCAACTGCTTCGTGCCGACCGACACGGCACGGCGCGACGCCGCGGTCGACCTCGTCGGACGGTGCATCGCCGAGCAGGGCTTCGAGGTCGTGCTGGTCCGGGACGTTCCCGTCGACCACTCCGTCGCCCGGCCCGCCGCCGAGCAGTACCAACTCCCCGTCGTGCAGTGGGTGTTCCGGGCCCCGGACGAGTGGCGGCGCGCCGACGTCGACACCGCCGCCAACCGCGCCCTGCTCGCCGTAGAAGCCGTCGCCTACGCCGACGACACGGACCGGTACGCCGGGCTGTACGTGCTGTCGCTGAGCGCGCGGACGCAGGTGCTCAAGGGGCGGCTGAACTCCGGCGAGGTCATCCCCTACTTCTGCGACCTCCTCGACCCCCGGCACTCCGTGCGGTCGCTGTACTTCCACACCCGGTTCTCCACGAACACCGAACCGCACCCGACCATGGCGCAGCCGTTCCGGCTCATGGCGCACAACGGCGAGCTGAACACCGACCGCAAGAACCGGCTGTCCGACGAAGCCCTCGCGCGGGCCCGGACCCGCAGCATCGTGCGCCCGCCCGGGCAGTCCGACTCCAGCCGGCTCGACCAGACCCTCCAGAGCCGGGTCTTCGACGACGGCCTGGACCTCGTCGAGGCCGTCGTGACGCTCATGCCGCCCGCCTGGGAGAACGACCGCACCCTGCCCGACGGTGTGCGGGACATGCTGGAGTACTTCTCCCTGTACGAGGAGAAGAACGACGGCCCCGCCGCCCTCATCTTCAGCGACGGGGACGTCGTCGGTGCGCGCCTTGACCGGCTCGGGCTCCGTCCTCTGCGTACCGTCGAGACCGCCGAGTACCTGATGGTGGCTTCGGAGGCCGGGCAGGTCGCGTTCCCCGACGACGAGGTCGTGCACCGGGGCCGTATCGAGGCCGGCGGCATGCTCGTCGTCGACCACCGGACCGGCCGCCGGATGCGTACCCGCGAGGTGCTGGACGCGCTCGCCGCGCGCCGCCCGTACAGCGAACTGCTCGACGCGGCCCGGGTGAACCTCGACGACCTGCCCGCCCCCGACTACTACCGGGGCACGACCACGCTCGGCTACGACGGCGACCTGTCCCTCGCGGGCCGGTACGTGGCGTACGCGCTGAACCAGGAGAGCTTCCGGTTCATGCTCGACCCGATGCTCAACACCGGGTCCGAGCGGATCTCCGCCATGGGCTACGGCAACGCCATCAACGCGCTCAGCGACACCGAGGGCGGCATGGCGAAGTACTTCTCGCAGCGCTTCGCCCAGGTCACGAACCCGCCGCTGGACAGCATCCGTGAGGCCGACGGCATGAGCATGCGGGTCGCCCTCGGCCCCAAGCCCGACGGCACGGGCAGCGTCGGCGACCGTCAGCTCGTCGTCTCCTCGCCCGTGCTCGGGCATCTCGACATGGTCCGGCTGCGCGACCAGCGGATCGTGCCGCTGGAGCGGTTCCCCATGCTCTACGAGCCGGTGGTCGCGGACGAGACGGCGAACGCCGACGCCCTCCGGGCCGCGCTCGCGCGACTCTGCGACGACGTCGAGCGGTTCGCCTCGGAAGGGGGCGGCATCGCCGTCCTCACCGACCGGGCCGTCTCCTCCACGCGCGCCCCGCTGCCGGTGATCCTCGCCGTCGCGGCCGTCAACCAGCGGCTCATCGAGACCGGGCTGCGGCTGCGCGTCTCGATGGTGGCGGAGAGCGGCCAGCTGGCCTCCTCCCATCACGTCGCGACCGCGCTCGGCTTCGGCGCCTCCGCCGTCTACAGCCTCAGCGCACGGCTGCGCGCCGAGGAGAAGTTCCCGAGCGCGCCCGCCCCCGCCGGTGAGATCACCGAGACCGACCGGGCGCTCGCCAAGTTCCGCAAGGCGGCCGAGAAGTCCCTCGCCAAGACCATGGGCCGCGTCGGGCTGTGCACCGCCGAGAGCTACATCGGCGGCGAGTTCTTCGAGCCGAACTACCTCGACACCCGCGACGACGTCTTCGCGCGGACCTTCCCGCACATGGACGCCCCGGTCGGCGGCGTCGGCTTCGCCCGGATCGCCCAGGCCGCGACGGACTGGCACGAGCGGGCCCGGACCGTGGAGACCGAGGGCCAGGTCCCGCTGCTCGGCCTGTTCAAGGAGCGGTCGGACGGCGCCGGGCACTCCTTCGGCGTCACGGCCGTACGCGGCTTCGGCGACATGGTCGAGGAACGCCCCGAGTTCGGCCGCGAGAGCGACCCGGAGGCACTGCGTCTCCTCACGCTCGGCCAGCTCGACGACGCGTTCGGCATCACCGACGCCGCGTACCGCAACACCGGGTACGACGCCCTCAGCGACGCCGAGATCGACGCGTTCCGGATCACACCCGGGTACCGCGCCTTCCTGCGCACGACGCACGAGGAGCGCTCCCGCCGCCCGGCCGCCCTGCGTGACGTGCTCGCGCTGCCCGCCGACCTCACCGGACTCCGTACCCCGGAGGACTTCGCGCGCGAGCTGGGCCGCTTCTCGGCGACCGGCAACGCGAGCGTCACGGTCCGGGGCGTGGTCGCCTCCGTCACCGAACAGGGCACCGTCCATCTGCGCCTCACCTCCCCGGGCCCCGACGCCGCCGAGCGCCACGCCGCCCTCGCCGCAGGGCTCGGACACCTGGGCGAGGTCACCACCCTCGCCGTGGGCGCCGACGGCATCGAGGTCGCCGCCACCGGCACCGCCGCCCACCTCCTCACCCTTCTCGACGGCGCCCCCGACAGCGTCCCGCTCGACGAGGTCCAGCCCGCGCACGAGATCACCCGCTCCCTCGCCTCCGGCGCGATGAGCCACGGCGCGCTCGTGGCGACCGCGCACGAGGCCGTCGCGCACGGCACGAACATGGTCGGCGCGATGTCGAACAGCGGCGAGGGCGGCGAGCACCACACCCGGTACGGCACCATCAGGGGCTCCCGGATCAAGCAGTTCGCGTCCGGCCGGTTCGGCATCTGGGCGGGCTATCTCGCCGACCCGATGCTCCAGGAACTGGAGATCAAGATCGGGCAGGGCGCGAAGCCGGGCGAGGGCGGTCAGCTGCCCGCGCCGAAGGTGACCGTCGACATCGCGGCAGCGCGCGGTGGCACCCCGGGCATCGAACTGATCTCCCCGCCCCCGCACCACGACACGTACTCCATCGAGGACCTCGCGCAGCTCATCCACGACTGCAAGGCCGCCCGCGTCCGGGTCATCGTCAAGCTGGTCTCCTCGGAGGGCATCGGCACCATCGCGGTCGGTGTCGCCAAGGCCGGCGCGGACGTCATCAACGTCGCCGGGAACACCGGCGGCACGGGCGCCGCCGCCGTCACCAGCCTCAAGTACGCCGGACGCTCGGCGGAGATCGGCGTCGCCGAGGTCCACCAGGCGCTCGTCGCCAACGGGCTCCGCCAGAAGGTCGTCCTGCGCTGCTCCGGCGCACACCAGACCGGCGGCGACGTCGTCACCTCGGCACTCCTCGGCGGCGACAGCTTCGAGTTCGGTACGACCGCGCTGATGATGCTCGGCTGCGTCATGGCGAAGAACTGCAACGTGAAGTGCCCGGCCGGCCTCACCACCAACTCCGAGGCCTTCGAGGGCGACCCGCGCGCACTCGCCCAGTACCTCCTCAACATCGCGCACGACGTCCGCCAGATCCTCGCCCGGCTGGGACTGCGGTCGCTGCGCGAGGCGCGAGGCCGTACGGATCTGCTCCAACTCCTCGACCACCCGGCGAGCGTCGGGCGCCTGGACGTCCGTCGCCTGCTCGCGCACGTGCCCGAGAAGGTCGTGGCCGACCCGGAGTACCTGGAGAAGGACTTCACCACCGACGACGCCCTCATCGAGCGGGTGCGTGCCGCGCTCCTCGACCGGCGCGAGCCGTCCCTGCTCGTCGAGGGCATCCACCTCGGCAACAGCGACAAGTCGGTCGGCGGCCAGCTCTCCATCGACGTCGAGCGGCTCCTCAACCACGAGAGCCACGGGTTCGACGACGCCGTACCCGCCGTCACGACCGACGACCGCGGCCGTCGCCGCCTCGTCGACGGCGCCGTCCGCATCCGCACCACCGGCTCCGCCGGACAGTCGTACGGCGTGTTCTGCAACGACGGCATCACCCTCGAACACACCGGCACCGCCAACGACGGCGTCGGCAAGAGCCAGAGCGGCGGCCGGATCGTCGTCCGCGCCCCGGGCGGCGGCAGCGCCGAACCCGGCGGCAACGTGCTCATCGGGAACTTCGCGCTGTTCGGCGCGACCGGCGGCCGTACGTTCGTGCAGGGGGAGGCCGGTGACCGTTTCGCCGTGCGCAACTCCGGTGCGACGGCGGTCGTCGAGGGCGTCGGCGACTTCGGCTGCGAGTACATGACCGGCGGTACGGTCCTCAACCTCGGCGGCTTCGGCAAGGGCCTCGGCAACGGCATGAGCGGCGGGTTCCTCTACCAGTACGATCCCTCCGGCGGCCTCCGCGACCGGGTGAGCGCCGACTCGCTGCTGGTGTTCCCGGTGACCGACACCGCGCGTGGCGCCTTCCACGAGGAGGCCGTACGGCTGCTGCTGGCCTGGCACGTGGAGGCCACCGGCTCCGAGCTGGCCGCCCGGCTGCTGCACGACTGGGACACCGAACGGCAGCACATGTACTGCGGGATGCCCCGCGCGCTGCTCCTCTACCAGGACTCCACCGAGATCCTCGCCGCGGCGACCCGGGGCGAACTCCTCGACGAGCTGGCGACCTCCATCGCGACGGACAAGCTCCGCGCGTTCAAGGTCGACTACCGCGACCGCCGTACCGTCCTCGGCGGCCGGGCCCCGGCCTTCGGCGACCAGGGCAGCGACGACATGTTCTCGCTGCTGTCGTCGTACACCGTGCTCGGTGTCGCGCAGGACCTCGCGCTCCAGCGGGTGCCCGGCGCGACCGGCCCGGACGACCCGAAGGTCGCGGCGGCCGTCCGGAATCTCATTCTCACCGAGGACTTCTTCGTGAAGCAGCGGGTCGTGAAGTACCTGCGCGGCACGCTGGACCGCTTCGACGACGGCGAACTCGCCACCCTCATCGCGATCAAGCGCCTCGACGACTACAAGCGCGCCCTGAAGCAGCGCAACAACCTCAGCGTGGACGCGCCCGGCACCTACGGCTGGATCGTCCACCAGACCACCAAGAACGCAGGCCGCGTCCGCGCCGCCCGGTTCGACGAGCTGCTGGCCACGGCCGCGCTCGACGACATCGCCGGCCGCCGTGTCCCGCAGGCCCCGACCGAGACGGTGACCGCGTGACCCTCATGCCCCCGACCGGGTCTCTCATCCCGGTGGACGCACCGTTCTCCGCCGCCCAGGAGTCCTGGCTCGCCGGGTTCATCGCCGGGATAGCGGCGGCCGGACGCCGGGCCGACGCGGCGGGTGACGCGCCCGCCGCGACGATCGACGTCCTGTTCGGCACCCAGACCGGCAACGCCGAGTTCGTGGCCGACGAACTCGCCGCCGGAACCCGGGCCCGTGGCCTGGGCGCGCGGACCGCCGCGCTCGACGCCGTCACGCCTGAGCAACTCGCCACGATGTCCCACGTACTTGTCGTCGTCTCGACGTACGGCGAGGGCGAACTCCCCGACAACGCCGGGCTGTTCTGGGAGGCCCTCCAGTCCGACACGGCACCGAGGCTCGAAGGTACGCGGTACGCGGTCCTCGGCCTCGGCGACCGTGGCTACGACGACTTCTGCCAGGCCGCGAAGCTCATCGACACCCGCCTGGAGCAGCTCGGGGCCGGCCGGGTGCACGAACGCGTGGACTGCGACGTCGACTTCGAGGAGCCGGCGGCTGCCTGGACGGGCGCGGTCCTGGACCGCCTGGTCGCGGAGACCGGCGCGAGCGGCACGAGCGGTACGACCGGCGCGAGTACGCCCGCGGCGACACCGGCCCGCGTCCGCTCCCCCTGGAACAAGCGCACCCCCTACCCCTCCCGGCTCACGGTGAACCGGCTCCTCTCCTCGCCCCGCAGCGCGAAGGAGATCCGGCACTACGAGTTCGACCTCGGCGACAGCGGCATCACGTACGAGGCGGGCGACGCGCTGGCCGTCGTACCGCTGAACGACGACGTCCTCGTGGGCACGCTGCTCGATCACCTCGGCGCGAGCGGAGACGCGGAGGTCGCCCAACTCCTGCGCGCCGAACGGGAGATCCGTACCCCGTCGAAGGAGCTGATCGCCGACCTCGTCGAGCGGGCGCCGTCGAGCGAGCTGGCCGCGGTCGTCGCGCACGGCGACCGGTCCGACCTCGACTCCTGGCTCTGGGGCCGGGATGTGCTCGACCTGCTCCAGGACGCCGGTTCCGCCGCCCCGGACCTCGCCGAACTCCTGCCGCTGCTACGGCCGTTGCAGGCCCGCCAGTACTCGATCGCGTCGAGCCCGCTCGCCCACGCGGACCGGGTCCACCTCACGATCGCGTCCGTCCGGTACGGCACCGGGCAGCGGACGTACGGGGGAGTGGCATCGACGTACCTCGCGGACCGCATCGCCGAGGACACGTCCGTCGGCATCTACGTCCAGCCGAACGCCTCCTTCGGCGTCCCGGCCGACGACGACGCCCCGATGGTCATGATCGGCCCCGGCACGGGCATCGCGCCGTTCCGCGGCTTCCTGCACGAGCGGGCCGCGCGGGGTGCCGCCGGGCGCAACTGGCTGTTCTTCGGCGACCAGCACCGCGACACCGACTTCGTGTACGAGGACGAGCTGACCGACCTGCGACAGCGCGGCGTGCTCAGCGAACTGGACCTCGCGTTCTCGCGCGACCAGGCCGAGAAGATCTACGTCCAGACACGCATGCGGGAGCGGTCGCGCGAGCTGTACGGCTGGCTGGAGGACGGCGCGCACGTCTACGTCTGCGGCGACGCCTCCCGCATGGCGAAGGACGTCGAGACGGCCCTGCTGGGCGTCATCGCCGAGCAGCGCGGACGCGGTGACGACGACGCGGCGGAGTACCTGGCCGACCTGCGCCGGGCGAAGCGCTACGTACGGGACGTGTACTGACCATGACGGATCAGCACGGCGACCGGCGTTGCGCGTTGGAAGGGTGCTGTTCCCGGCGGAACAGCAGTGTGCGGCTGATCGACGCGCGGATGCGGGAGCTGGCCCGGTGCCTGACGCTCTTCCAGTACGTCCAGGCGGTCACCGGAGGGCCGGTCGCGCGGATCGACCAGGCCGGGAGTTACGCCGAACCGAGCCTGCGCGGTGACGCGTTCGCCGTCCGGCCGGGCTCGATCGCGCTGCGCCTCGACGCGGACGGTGTCGCCTCGGCGGTGGTCGAACGGGACGAGAGCACCGGGTCGGTGGCCGTCCACCTGATCGACGGGGAGGGCCGGACCGCGCACCAGGGGCGGCTGCTGTCGGAGGGGGACCGGCTGCTGGTCGGGCTCGCCCGCACGGTCGAGGCGGGGGTGGTGGCTGTGGCCGGGGCGTCCGCCGTACCCGAGGTGCCCTCGTGGGAGCACGGCGATCAGCTCGCGCAGCTCGACGCGGTGCTTGCGGACGGTGGGGTTGCCCGGCGTTCCGCGTTCGACCGGTATCGCGGTGAGCACCGGGCGATCGACGTCGATGTGATCCCCTCCGTGCTCGACCATGTGTGCTCGGTCGGGCTGCCGATCGGGGTCGCCGTGTTCGCCCCGGCGGTCATGCAGGCGTGCGGGGGGCGGGTTCATGTGACTGACCGGACCGTGGGTGGGCGGGTGTTCGCGGCGGTTGCGGAGAGTTCGGTGGAGATCGACCTCGCGGGTGTGCGGGAGTGTCACCTTGTTCGGTCTTCGGGGGCGTACGGCCCGACCTCGGCGTTGGAGTTGGACGACGAGGGCGGGCGGTGCGTTGCCGTTGTCACGCAGTTCGGGATGGTCGGGGTGGATGTGTACGAGGCGTGGGAGCAGCTTGCTGTGTCGTTGCCTGACGCGTAGCGCTCCGCTGGTTGGGCGGTTGTTGGCTGCGGGTCCGGTGGGGGCTGGTCGCGCAGTTCCCCGCGCCCCTGTCGGGGGCGCTGTCGCGCCACCCGACTTCCCTCTTTCAGCCGCCCGTTCCCTCCTTCAGTGGCCCGCCAGTCTCCCCAGGAACTTCGCCAGTGTGCCCGTCAGGGTGTTGTGCGCCGGGGGCGCGAAGAGCGGGTCCAGGTGGTTCATGCCCTCGTCGGTCTCGTAAACGCCGTACGGGATGCGGGAGTTGGACACCACCCTGCGGGCCGCCTCCTCCACCGTGCCCTTGGCGTAGCTCGTGCCGAAGGCGTACAGGGGTACGTCGAGGTGGGCGGCGTGGTGGAGGCGTAGGTCCAGGGAACGGGTGAGGGGGGAGTCGGTGTACGCGTCCGTGACGTCGAGGTCGATGGAGAGGCGGGCCGGCCAGTACCACTCCCACACGGCCGGCACCGGACCGGCGTACGACTCCGCGACCCGGGCGATCGGGGTGATCCCGGTGTCGACCCAGCCGCGTACGTCCCCGCTGTCGGCGAGGTGTCCGGAGTGCACGGTGATGGCGTTCGGCCAGCCGAAGCCCGCGTCGACCAGGAAGCCCAGCAGGCCCGCGTTGGTGACCGGGTACGGCAGGCGCAGGGCGTCGGGCAGGCGGGGCTGGAGGACCGAGGGGCCGGCGGGGTCGTGGAGGGCGTAGTGGCCGGCGAGCTGGTACCAGATCTGGGTGCTCTCGGCGCGGCTGCCCAGGCCCACCCCGCTCAGGGTCAGGTCGAACACCGCCCCGGCGTCGACGGCCGCAAGCCGCTCCCGTACCTGCTCCGGTGAGTCGGCGACCGGGTCGCCCGTGCCGTCGAACGCCCCGAGCACACCGCCGTCGACGACCACCAGAGCGGCCAGGTCCCGGTATCCGGGGCAGCCGTCGAAGTCCCAGGCCGCGTACGCCAGCGCGGTCGTCGCTCCCCAGGAGTGCCCGCCGAGCACCACGCGCCTGCCGCCCCGGCCCGCCGCCCGGACGACGGTCCGCAGGTCCGCGAGGGTCAGGGACAGGCCCCAGTGCGCGGCGAAGGGGGAGGCGGCCGGGTCTTGGGTGCGGTAGTGGTCGTCCAGGTAGTAGGCGAGGGGGTCCGGGCCCGTGAAGCCTGTGTGGTCGGCGAGGTTCTCCTCCCGCCGGTCCAGGGCCCACACCTGTGTTCCGGGCACGGCCGCGACCAGGTCACGGGCCAGCAGCCGGAAGTCGTTCGCGGCGCCGAACATGCCGGGCACCAGTACGAGGACGGTGCCCGCCGTGTCGGGGCCGACCTTGAGGACATGGACCCGGTCGGTCCCGGCGGGGCCGCCCCCGGCGCCCACGGCGATGGGTATGTAGGGCTCCGGGCCGACGGTCCCGACGGTTCCTTGTCCGGTGGCGCCCGGTGCACGTCCTGCGGCGAGTGCGGATCCGGCCCCCGTGCCGGCCGCGGCCGAGGCCAGTGCCAGACCGCCGATCATTCCGCCCAGCACCGTACGGCGCGGCAGACGGCTCGTCATCTCACGTACCTCCAGGGAGAGTTGGTCGCGACCAGCTTCCCCCACTCCCTTGAGGTCTCAAGCACCAGGGTGTGCCTGCCTGGTGAACGTCTGCCGTCAGACGGCGGACCAGCCGTTGTCGACGGCCAGGATCACGCCGTTGATGTTGCTGGCCGCGTCCGAGGCGAGGAACACGATCGCGGCGGCCTGCTCCTCGGGCTCGGCCACCCGGCCGACGTTGCCCATGTACGGGCCGAGCGTCTGCGGCCCGTGGGCCTCCCGGTCGATCTGCGGGACCATGCCGGTCCGCGTGCCGCCCGGGGCGATGGCGTTGGCGCGGATGCCCTGGTTCCGGTACATCACGGCGAGGGACTTCGTGAGGCCCACGATGCCGTGCTTGGACACCGTGTACGCGGTCCCCGAGGCGCTGCCGCGCAGGCCCGCCTCGGAGGCGGTGCTCACGACGGCGCCTCTGCCCGCCTTGATCATGTGCGGCAGGACAGCCCGGGTGAGCAGGAACGGGGCGGTCAGGTTGATCCGGATGACCCGCTCCCACTCCGCGTCGCTCACGTCCGCCGCCGCCGACATGCTGTCCATGATCGCCGCGTTGTTCACCAGCGCGTCCACCCCGCCGAACCGCTCCACCGTCGTGGCGACCACCTGGTCGACGACGGCCGGCTCGCTCAGGTCGCCGATCACGGCCACCGCCGTGCCGCCGGCCTCCTCGACCTCCTTGACGGTCGTGGCGGCGCCGTCGGCGTTGAGGTCGGCCACCACGACGCGGGCGCCCTCCGTCGCGAAGGCCAGCGCGGTGGCCCGGCCGATGCCCGAACCGGCGCCGGTGACGATGACGCTGCGGCCGTTGAGTCCAGTGACCATGACGTGCTCCAGGGGTGGTGCGTGATGCGTGAAGGGTGCAACGGAGGTGCTGCGGTGCCACCGTACGACTTAATGTCGCTGAAAGACATAAAGTCGGGGTGTCTGCTCAGGATCACTAGACTGGCCGGGTCCTCAATGACGGGGTGGAAGCGAGGAGTCCCTGGTGCCGGACGGCAGGCAGACCGAGGTCCAGGCCCCCGGCCGTGGACGTGGTCGGACGGGCCGGCCTCGGCTGACCGAGCAGCGCAAGGCCGAGATCCGGCTGGAGATCGCGCGCGCCGCGGTGGAACTGTTCGTCGCCCAGGGCGTGGCCGCCACGACGGGCGAGCAGATCGGGCAGGCGGTGGGGGTCTCCTCGCGGACCGTGTGGCGTTATTTCCCGAGCAAGGAGAGCTGTGTCAGCCCGCTCTTCGCGGCCGGTATCGACAAGATCGCCGCCTGTCTGCGGGAGTGGGGCCACGGTCGTCCCCTGGAGGAGGCGCTGGCGCCCGCGCTGGACATCGGGGGCCGGGTGGGCGGGCCCGGGATTCCGGAGCTGCGCGAGCTGGTACGGCTGACCCGTACCGAGCCGGGTCTGCGTGCCGCCTGGCTCCAGGCGCACGACGAGGCCGAGCCGGCCTTCGCCCGCGCGCTCGCCGCGCGTGCGGGGTTGCCCGCCGATGATGTGCGGCCGGTGATTCAGGCGGCGATGCTCAATGCGGTGTTGCGTGCCGCGGCTGAGCGGGATGCGTGGGGCGGCCCGGCCGAGGTGGGGGCTGGGTTGGCGGAGAGTTTTCGGTCGGCGCTTGCTGTTGCGGAGGCGGGGTTGTCCTAGCTGCGCTCGACGGGCATGCGAGGGGTGGCGGTTGTTCGTTTGCTGCGGGTCGGTGGGGGCTGGTCGCGCAGTTCCTCGCGCCCCTAGGGGGTGCTGTGGTGCACCCGGCGTAGGAGGGTGGCCGTCGTGAGTGCTTGGTTGTCTGGTGCGGGTCCGGTGGGGGCTTGTCGCGCAGTTCCTCGCGCCCCTAAGGGGTGCTGTGGCGTACCCGGTGTACGAGGTTGGTGGCCGCCTCTGGCCACTCCGGGTGGTTGAAGGTGAAGCCTGCGTCCAGTAGGCGGCCGGGGGTGACGCGGCGGCTCTTCAGGAGGAGTTCGGTGTCTGAGCGGAGGGCGAAGGCGCCCAGTTCCGCCATCCATTTTGTGGCGGGTAGGCCCATCGGGACGCCCCACGCCGTGCGTAGCGCCTGCATGAACTCGCGCTGGGGGACGGGGTGGGGAGCGGCCAGGTTCAGCGGGCCGGTCAGGTTCTCGTGGGTGGTCAGGAAGTCGATGGCGCGGACGAAGTCCTGGTCGTGGATCCAGGACACGTACTGTGCGCCGCCCGCGACCGGGCCGCCGAGGCCGAGTCGGGCCAGTCGGAGGAGGACGTCGAGGACTCCGCCGCGGTCCGGGCTCATCACCATGGCGGTTCGCAGGGCGACCTTGCGCGTGGCGGGCGTCGGCGCCTGTTCCTGGGCGCGCTCCCAGGCCCTGGCGATCTCGACGCTGTAGGCCCAGTAGTCCGGTACGCCGGGTTCGGTGCCGCCGATGACACCGGTCGCCTCGTCGTTGGGGGCGTCGAAACGGTGGGCGTAGACGGTGGCGGTGCTCATCTGGAGCCACAGGCGGGGCGGTCGTGCGGCTCCCGCGATCGCCTCGCCGACGACCCTGGTGGAGTGCACCCGTGAGTCCATCATGGCGCGCAGGTTGGCGGGGGTGTAGCGGCAGCTGACGCTGCGGCCCGCCAGGTTGATCACGACGTCGCTGCCGTCGACCGCCTTGACCCAGTCGCCCAGGGTCTCGCCGTCCCAGCCGATCTCGCCCTCGCGCGTCGGCCGTCTCGTCAGGACGGTGACGTCGTGACCGGCGGCGGTGAGCGCACGGTTCAGGACCGCGCCCACCTGACCGGTTCCTCCGGGAATGACAACCTTCATGGCTCCCCCTGGGGCTTGAAACGTGTGCGCTGAACTCCTGTGCTGTGAGCCTAGCGCAATTATTTGAACACGTTCAAAACTTGCCCACGACACGCGGCACGCGACCCGCAAAAGTGCCGAGCCGCCTACTTCACATACCGCGCGATCCTCGTCGCGTCCCCCATGAGCCGCTCCAGCGGCCCGCGTCGGAAGAAGCGCGACCAGGCGACGGCGAAGACGGTCACGGTCACGAGGAAGGCGAACAGCACGGGCAGCGGGGAGCCGGGGAGTTCCTCGATGCCGAGGGCCCAGATGCCGGCCACGTGGAGGACGTACGCCGTCAGGGACATCGTGCCGACCGCGACGACCGGACGCGCGAGGCGCCGGAAGCGGGGGAGGGCGTCGACGGCGGCCATGCAGCCGGCGAGTACGGCGATCGCGACCCCGGTGTTGCCCACGACGGACAGCGTCGTCTCGCTGTGCGGGGAGGCCACCCACAGCCAGGCCGCCGAGTCCCCGGTCGGATAGCCGGCCGTGTCCGACCACCAGGCCGACATGACCGAACCCGAGCCGTCCTCTGCGCCGCCCGCCGCGAGGGCGGCCGAGACCCCGGGGACGAAGTGCAGGGCCAGCCACGAGCCGCCGTAACCGAGCACGGCGAGCGCGCCGCCGGTGACGGCGAGTCGGACACGTACGGCCGTGGCGGCGAGGTCGAGACGGGCCACCGCCATGCCCGCGAAGAGGAACGGGACCCAGGCCAGGGCCGGATAGCTCCCGGTGAACATCAGCTCGACGAAACCGTCGGTGCCGCTGACCCGCGCGAGCGGATCGTTGCTCGTGACCGTCTCCGCCCAGGTGCCGTCGTCGATGGACCGCCGGACGACGTACAGGAGTTGGGGCAGGACGAGTGCCGTACCGGCGGCGATGGCGGCCAGCGAGCCGGCGCGCAGCCGGTGGAAGGGCAGGACCAGGACGAAGCAGAGGCCGTAGTAGGCGAGGATGACCTCGACGGGGGTGCCGGTGGAGGTCAGCCAGGTACCGAGGGCGAGCAGCAGCACCGCCCGGATCAGCACCTTGGCCACGGCCTGGCGTCCCTCGCGGCCGGTCTTCGGTACCCGGCGGCCCGTCATCAGGATGATCGAGAAGCCCGCCAGGAAGGCGAAGAGCGCGGAGGCGCGGCCGTGGAACAGCTCCATGGCCTGGCCGGTCACCCCGCCCGAGGACGGGTCGGGGCCGACATGGGCGGCGTACATCCCGAAGACGGCGAGGCCACGCGCGAGGTCCACGCCGACCAGTCGGCCGACCTGTGCGGTACGGGTGCCGGCGGGGCTGACAGGAACTGTGGGTTCGATCTGAGTACCGGCGGCGAAATTCGGCAAAGAGGCGTTTTGCGTCATGCCTACAGACTGAAAACCCGCAGGTCGGCGAGGTATCCGCCGAACGTCCGGCGGACCCCCGCCGACCGGCCGGGGCTACCCCGCCGAACGGTTGATCAGTAATTTACGTACCCACCACTGACGAACGAGTGCCGGATGGGAGGATGAGCGCCGTCATGACTGCCGAATGGGGTGCGCGCACGCTGCGGGCCGCCGTGTTCGCGGCCGTCTGTGTGCTGCTCGCCGCCCTCGGCCATGTGCTGATGTCCGGCTCCACCGTCGCCTGGTGGACGCTCGTCGCCGGAACCGTGGTCATGGGCGGCGCGGGCTGGTGCCTGGCCGGCCGTGAGCGCGGACTCCCGCTGGTCGTGGGCGTGGTGGTCGTCGCTCAGGGCGCGCTCCACTCGGCGTTCTCGTTCACGCGGGGCACCGCCGGTTCCGCCGGCATGTCGATGGACTCCATGGACATGACCCACACCGGCACCAACACGAGCGCCGACATGGGCATGGACATGGGGCACATGGCCCACGGCGGCCATGGCACGGACATGCTGTCGTCCTCGTACGGCATGCTCGCCGCCCACACTCTCGCCGCGCTGCTGTGCGGTCTGTGGCTGGCGTACGGCGAGCGGGCCGCGTTCCGCATCCTGCGGGCGGTGGCCGGCCGGCTGGTCGCTCCGCTGCGGCTGGTGCTCGCGCTGCCCGCGACGCCCGACCGCCCCCGTCTCCGCCCGCGGCGCGGCAGCTCCGACCGGGCGCCGCGACTGCTCCCGCTCGTCCACGCGATCACCTCCCGGGGCCCGCCGACGGGGATCGCTGTCGTCTGAGACAGCAAGGGCCTGTCGTTCGGATTCGGATCACGGCTGGGCCGCGGGGTTGTGGTACGTCCTCCCCTGGAGGGGGACCCCGGTGGCGTAGTCGTCGGTTGTCAATGCTCCGCGTTGACGCCGTCCTCCTCCGCCGCCTTGCGGCCGCACGCACCACACCCCGCTCACCGGCGGACACGTGGCGCCGCGGCCTGAAGCCGGCGTGATCCGAACGACAGGACCTGGTTCCCCGGGGCCGCCCCAGGCAGCGCCGACGCACTCGACGTCGGCCTCCGCGGGCGCCCGGGCCCCGGCCGTACCCGCCCGACGCGTACGGCCGTCCTCCCTCACCCGGCAGCGGCGTGCCCGCATGCCTCGCGCCTCGCATCGCCTTCGCGCGCGTCGCGTTTCGTGGGCTGTCGCCCTGCCGGATTCCGGATGATCCGAGAAGGACCCCAGGTGATCACTCCTGTACTGCCCGCCTCGACCCGCCCGACTTCCTCGACCCGCCCGACTTCTGCGGCCCGCCCGACCTCCTCGGCCCGCCCGATGGACGAGTCGATAACCGCCTGGGCGCTCGCCGCCCGTGGTGGCGACCCGGCCGCCGTCGAACGCTTCGTCGGCGCCCTGCACCGCGATGTGGTGCGGTACGTCGCCCATCTCTCCGCCGATCCGCAGGCCGCCGACGACCTCGCCCAGGACACGTTCCTGCGGGCGCTCGGCAGTCTGCACCGGTTCGAGGGGCGGTCCTCGGCCCGCTCCTGGCTGATGTCCATCGCGCGCCGCGCGGTGATCGACAGCTTCCGGCACGCCGCCGCCCGGCCCCGGCTGTACGACACCGAGGACTGGCGGCTGACCGCCGAACTGGCCCAGCCGCGCGGGCTGCCCGGCTTCGACGACGGGATCGCGCTCCTCGACCTGCTGGCCGCGCTGCCCGACGAGCGGCGCGAGGCGTTCGTCCTCACGCAGCTGATGGGGCTGCCCTACGCGGAGGCGGCCGAGGTCAGCGACTGCCCTGTGGGGACGGTGCGTTCACGCGTGGCCCGGGCCCGCGCGACCCTCGTCGACCTGCTCACCGAGGCCGAGACGGAGGCTGCGACGGAGTCAGGATCGGAGTTGCAGTCGCAGTCGCAGTCGCAGTCGCAGTCGCAGTCGGAGTCGCAGCCGGAGCGGGCGGTTCTGGCGGCCTGACGACCGGGCGGGCGCGAGGAGAGTCACGCTGTCTCCCCGCCCGCCACCTCCGGCAGCAGCCCGTACATCGCCTCGCGCTCCTCGGCGCCGATACGCGCCAGCCCCGAGTTGACCGTGTCGGCCAGGGTCGGCGAGGCTTCCGTGAACAGGCGGCGGCCCTTCTCGGTGAGGGCCACCTCGACGCCCCGCTTGTCGCCGCACACCGAGCGCCGGGTGACGAGTCCGGCGTGCTGGAGACAGGCGATCTGGTAGGTGAGCCGGGTCTTGGGGCGGCCGAGCAGCTCCGCGATCCGGGTCATCCGCAGCCCGCCGTCGGCCCGGCCCGCCAGCAGGCACAGCACCAGGAACTCGTCGTGGGAGACCCCGAGCGTGTCCTTGAGGACGGGGCCGAGCCGCTGCTCGATCGATCCGGTCGTGGCCAGCAGGATCATCCAGGCCCGTAGCTCGGCCGGGAGCAGGGCGGCCTCGCTCGCGGAGGGGCACGGGGGCAGGTCGGGGACGCTCTCGGCAGGGTCGGCCATGGTTTCGATTCTACCGGTTGTCCAATTTTGCACGAAAGGTTGTTCAGATTTGGATTAAGGGCTAGCGTAAGCATCATCCAAATTTGGATGACTGGCTCTTCGCCATCCCTTTCGTCATCCTTTTCGTCCCCCCTTGCACATGTGGAGACACTCATGACCGTTGCCGTGGAAACCGGCCTGTGGCAGCTCGACAAGACCGCGACCACCGTCGCCGTCGGTCACAAGACGATGTGGGGACTGGTCACGGTGAAGGGCACCTTCGCCGTCACCGGCGGCGGTGGCGAGGTCCTGCCCGACGGTTCCGCCACCGGCACCGTGACCCTGGACGCGGCCTCCCTGGACACCAAGCACGCCAAGCGCGACAAGCACCTGCACGGGCCTGACTTCTTCGACGCCGAGAACCACCCCGAGATCACCTTCGCGGTGCGCGGCGCCGAACTCCGCGACGGCGACACCGTTCAGGTGACCGGCCAGCTGACCGTGCGCGGCATCAGCCGGCCGGTGACCTTCACGGCACGCCTCACCAAGGCGAACGCCGACGCGGTCGCCCTGGAGACGGAGTTCACCGTGGACCGGACCCAGTTCGGTCTGGGCTGGAACCAGATGGGCATGATCAAGGGCCTCGCGACGGTCACGGCCACGCTCGCCTTCGTCCGTACGAAGACGGCCTGAACGCCGGCTCGACCGCCGCTGACTACCGCTCGCCCGGCAGCCGGACGTCCATGCTCGACAAGGTGTCCGGCGACGCCGTGAAGACACGCAACCGGATCCGCGTCCCCGGCCGTCGGGGCACGTGGAACACCGGTCCGGGCGGCCGGAGCCGGTAGACGGCGCTCGCGTGCGCGGGCAGTGTGGCGGGCCCCCGGGTCACCTTCCACCAGTGGCTCATGCCCTGACCGGTGGTCAGCGTGAAGTGGGGCGTGAGGGCGCTGCCGTCCGCGTTCGTGACCCGGACGTCCAGCTCCGACACGGCGGCAGGTCCGGCCGTACGCATCCCTGTCACCCGCATCCGCAGTGGCGGCGACCCCGTCGCCGCCACGGCCGCACTCGCCAGCGCCGGTACGAGGAGCAGCGCCGCCGCCGCGACCAGTGCCGGACGCCGGCGCGGGCCCGACAGGAAGCGCGGCCGGGGCTGCCACGCGCCCGCGAAGAACGCGGGGGCGTGGTCGCCGAGGCTGCCAGATACAACGGGGTCATCAGCAGGTATTGACGCCCTCGTCTGCCCGAGGGCAGACGATTCCGGTCCGTACCGCTGGGCGGTACCACCGCGGGTTCCTGTTTCACGGGCCTTTGCCGACCGGTGAAGGTCGGTCTTACGGGGCCTCCGCAGGCCTGACTTCCCGCCCGTCCGGCGGTAGGTCGGACAACTGCGTTGTCCGACGAGGCGATTCTAGGCTTGCCGCTGCGGTCCGTCGGGCCGCTATGGGCGGGATGCCCTGCACCTCCACCTTGAAGAGTGAGGTGCTGGGCGAGTGTTCGACGGCCGTTCTGGGAGCGGGGCGCCAGGAATAAGCCGAACCGGTGCAACACCATCACCGCCACACCGAGCCGTCGTACGAAGAGGACGAGCACGGCCGGCAAGACCGGCGCCCGCAGCGTGATCGCGTAGCGAGTGTCGGGCCAGCCGCCCGCGCCGATCCGCGGCCAGTGCACCACCACCGGGATCAGCAGCGCGAGCCCGAGGATCGCCGGGTAGCCGAGCCGCGCGTAACTCGGCAGGAAGCCGAAGCCCAGGCACGCCATGGTCGCCGCAGACCGCCACGGCACGGGCAGCAGCCGCCACAGGGTCACCGCGCCGACGAGCAGCGCCCCGGTCGTCACTGCGGTCGCGGCGAGCGCGCCGTGCCCGAGCCACAGGAGGGGCGCGGTCAGCAGCAGGGCGAGGGGCGGGTAGCCGTACGTGAGGTCGTAGCCGCCGTTCATCGTCGGGGTCAGGGCGACATCCGGGTTGTGCTGGAAGAGCCACGGCCAGGGCTGCCCGTACACGGGATGCCCGGCGACCAGCTCCCGGGCGGCCTGCGTGGTGAGGACGCCCTCGTCGCCGCCGGCGTGGTTCAGGGCGAACGTGCACAGGGTCAGCGTCGTTGCGGTGAGCAGGACGCACAGGTCGAGCCGGGCGAGCGAGCGCGTCCGGCGCACGGTCAGCGCCAGCACACCGCTGACCAGGATCGACAGATAACAGAGCGAGATGACGGCGGCGACGGCCGGCCGGTGACTGGCGGCCTGCGTCCACACCGCACGCGTACCGATGAACAGGCTGACGGTCGCGAGCAGGGTCAGGACGCGATGCCACTGCGCCGGGGCATCGGCCTCCGGCACGGCCACCCAGGTCGGGCGGAGGATGTTCTTCGCCGTGGTGTCAGGCGCTGTTTCTGCCAAGTGGACGACAGTGAAACGTAATCGTGCCTGGTGTGCCGCGTGCGGGTGGAGGTGAAGGGTCCGGTGTGAGGCCGGTAAGAATGTCAGTCAATGGCCAGTTATGGGTAGCTGTTTATGGGCATTCAGTAGACATCCCGTACGTAGCGCTTCGCCGCCGCGAGCTGCTTCACGTACACGCCCGCCTCGTCCTCGCCCAGCCCGCCGTGCGCCACCGCGATGTCCCGCAGTGCTCGGTCGACGTCCTTGGCCATGCGAGAGGCGTCGCCGCAGACGTAGAAGTGGGCGCCCTCCTGGAGCCAGTGCCACACCTCGGGCCCGTGTTCGCGTATCTGGTCCTGGACGTACACCTTGTTGCGCTGGTCGCGGGAGAACGCGGTGTCCAGGCGGCTGAGCGTGCCCTCGGCCACCAGTTCGGCCAGCTCGTCCTCGTAGTAGAAGTCGGTGGCGCGGTGCTGCTCGCCGAAGAACAGCCAGTTCGGCGCCGGATGCCCGAGCGCCCGCCGCTCCTCCAGGAACCCCACGAACGGCGCCACCCCGGTCCCCGGCCCGACCATCACCATCGGCGTCGAGGCGTCCGCCGGGGGCCGGAAGTGCGGTGAGCGCTGGACGAAGACGGGCACCGCAGTGTCCGGCCCGGCGTCGGCCAGGAAGGGCGAGCAGACTCCGCCGCGCGGCCGGCCCCGCAGGTTCTCGTACCGCACCACGGACACCGTCAGCGACACCCGCGCCGGGTCGACGAGCGGGCTCGACGAGATGGAGTACAGCCGGGGCTGAAGCCGCCGCAGCACGTTCACCCACTCCTGCGCGGACGCCCGCACCCCGTACTCGGCGACCACGTCGACGGCCTGCCGTCCCCAGGACCAGCGGGCCAGCCCGTCCTTGTTGTCGGACCGCATCAGCTTCTTCAACTCACGGTTGTCCCGGGCCCGTTCGGAGACGAAGCGCAGCAGGTCAGGCGTGATCCGGGTGATGTCGAGCTGCCCGTGCAGCGCCGCGGAGAGCGAGAAGTCGCCAACTCCGGTCACGGTCACGCCGGTTGACGCGTCCAGCCCGGTCACGGCCAGCCATTCCGCCACCAGGGAGGCGGAGTTGACGGGCCGCACGCCCAGCGCGTCACCCGCCTCGTACGCCAGTCCCGTACCGCTCGTGTCGAAGGTGAACCGCCGCACCTCCTTGGTCGCGCCGGGCAGACTGAGCAGCCGATTGCCGACGAGCCGGGCGGGGGAGGGGGCGGGCTTGGCGGACCGGACGACGGGAGCGGGAGCGGGGATGGGAGCGCGCGCGGGAGCGGAAACCGTTTTTGTGTCGTCCGTCTTCGTGCCGTCCGTGTCCAACCCGTCGAGCACCTGGTCGAGCCACGCGTCCGCCGACGGCTCGAAGTCGGGCTCGCAGTCGGTGCGCGGCGCGATCCGTACCGCCCCCAACTCGTCGAGCCGCGCGTCCAGTCGGCGCCCGTGACCGCAGAAGTCGTCGTACGAGGAGTCGCCCAGCGCGAGGACGGCGTACCGCACACCGTCCAGCCGGGGCGCCTGCTCCCCGGAGAGCGTGTCCCAGAGGCCGGAGCCGTTGTCGGGTGCGTCGCCGTCGCCGAACGTACTGGTGATGAAGAGGAGATCGGCATCGCGCGCGAGGGCGGCCACATCCGCCTCGTCCATGCCGACGAGCCTCGCCCGGTGCCCGCCGGCGTTCAGCCGCTCGGCCGCCGCGCCCGCCAGTTCCTCGGCGTTGCCGGTCTGCGAGGCCCACAGCACGACGACCTCGCGCCCGGCCAACTCGACCCCGACACCGACCCGTTCCTGCGGCGGGGCCTCCACGGCCCGGGAGTACATGCCGGCGAGCATCCCGTTCACCCAGTCGGCGTGCTCGGCGCTGAAGGGAGCGGAGGCGGGCAGCACCGGAATCCCCACGGCACCGGTGGGCAGCCCGGCGAGGAAGCCGGAGAGGTACTGGCGTTCCTGGGCGCTGAGAACGGGCGGGGGAGCGGGGGTGAACGCCAACTGCGGTACGGCGACCGGCACTTGAGGAAGGTCCGAGGCCGGGGTGTCAGGACACGCCATCTGCCCCTCGGACCCGTCCAATTGCCCATCGGACCTGTCCAACTGCCCCTCGGACTTGTCCACTTGGTCCTCGGGCCGGTGCACCTTGACCAGGGACACCGCGCACACCTTGAACTCCGGCTGCAGGGACAGCGGATCGACCGCGTCGCTCGTCACCGCGTTGATGCTGAGGTATTCACCGAAAAGGTCGTTCCAGTGGAAGGGCGCGAAGACGCAGCCCGGCCGCACACGGTCCGTGACGACCGCCGGCAGCACGGCCCGCCCGCGCCGCGAGGCGACCTCGACCGAGTCGCCGTCCACGACCCCCAACTCCCGCGCGTCCTCGGGATGCACCTCCACGAACGGCCCGGAGTTCAGCCTGTTGAGCTTGGCGACCTTCCCCGTCTTCGTCAGGGTGTGCCACTGGTGCTGCACCCGCCCGGTGTTGAGGACGAACGGGAAGTCGTCGTCGGGCAGTTCGGCGGCGGGCAGATGCGGCCGGGCGAAGAAGACGCCACGCCCACTGGCGGTGGGGAACCGCAGTCCCTCATCTCCATCGGCTCCCCTGTAGCGAATGGGATTGCGCGCAGGCCCGTCCACGGAGGCGGCCGGCCACTGCACGGGAGTCTCCCGCAGCCGCTCGTACGTCACGCCCCGGAGATCCCACCCGGTCTTCGGGTTCCAGGCCCGCTTCAGTTCCTCGAAGACGTCCTCCGCACTCTCGTACGCGAACCCGTCGAACCCCATCGCGCGGGCGACGGCCGCGATGATCCGCCAGTCGGCCATGGCGTCGCCGGGCGGGTCCACGGCGGCCTGGGCGAGGGTGAGACTGCGCTCGCTGTTGACGAGGACGCCCTCCGCCTCGGTCCACATCGCGCCGGGCAGGACGATGTCGGCGTACGCGTTGGTCTCGGTCTCGGCGAAGACGTCCTGGGTGACGACGAACTCGGCGGCCTCCAGGCCCTCGATGACGGTACGGCGGTTGGCGACCGAGGCGACCGGGTTGGTGCAGATGATCCAGCAGGCCTTGATGTGCCCCTCGGCCATCCGCCGGAACATCTCGACCGTGCCGTGCCCGGCGCCGTCCTTGCGGAGCGTGCCGGCCGGCAGCTCCCACAGGTCCTCGACGAACGCCCGCTCCTCGTCCACCAGCACCGACCGTTGCCCGGGCAGCCCCGGCCCCATGTACCCCATCTCCCGGCCGCCCATGGCGTTGGGCTGCCCGGTCAGGGAGAAGGGCCCGCTGCCCGGACGGCAGATCGCGCCGGTGGCGAGATGCAGGTTGACCAGGGCGTTCGTGTTCCAGGTGCCGTGCGTGGACTGGTTGAGCCCCATGGTCCAGCAGCTCATCCAGTCGTCGGCTGCCCCGATGATGCGTGCCGCTTCCCGGATGTCGTCCTCGGGGATGCCGGTGATCGCGGAGACGGCGTCCGGCGGATAGTCGGCGAGGAAGCCGGGCATCTCCTCCCAGCCCTCGGTGTGGGCGGCGATGAACTCCTGGTCCGTGTGCCCGTCGGCGCGCAGAAGATGAAGCAGACCGTTGAGGAGAGCCAGATCCGTCCCCGGCCTGATCTGCAGGAACAGATCGGCCTTGGCGGCGGTGGCGGTGCGCCGGGGATCGACCACGATCAGCTTGGCCCCCGCCTTCACCCGCTCCATCATCCGCAGATACAGGATCGGATGGCAGTCGGCCATGTTCGACCCGATGACGAGGAAGGCGTCGGCGTGGTCGAAGTCGTCGTACGAGCCGGGCGGCCCGTCCGCGCCCAGCGACAGCTTGTATCCGGTGCCCGCGCTCGCCATGCACAGCCGCGAGTTGGACTCGATCTGATTGGTCCCCACGAAGCCCTTGGCCAGCTTGTTCGCCAGATACTGGGCCTCAAGGCCCATCTGCCCGGAGACATAGAAGGCGACGGCGTCCGGCCCGTGCTCGTCGACGATCGCGCGCAGCCGCCGCGCGGTCTCCGCGATGGCGTCCGCGACGGGCGCGGGCACCAGCTCCTCGCCCCGGTCGTCGGAGCCGTCCCGGACCAGCGCGGTGGTCAGCCGGCCGGGTGCGCTCAGCATGTCGGCGGTGGTCGCGCCCTTGGTGCACAGCCGCCCGGCGTTCGCGGGGTGCGCCTTGTCCCCGGACGCCTTGAAGACCGTACGCAGTCCGTCGGGTCCGAGCCCGACGTCCAGCACGATTCCGCAGCCCACCCCGCAGTACGAGCACACGGTCCGTACCTGCGTCGTCGTGGGGGTAGTGGTCACGTGCTGCCTTCCTCTGTACAGCGCTGTCCCGCTCTGTCCTTCTCCGTATCGGGCCTGCTGTCGACGAGCGTACGAATTGCCCGTTACGTCGATGTCACATGACCTGATCATGGGCGGTTACACCCGCTGCACAGCCCGAGTGTCAGTGCTGTGAGGTACGTATAGGTGTTCGGATTTATCTCACATAGGGGGTCGCTGAGCGTGTCGTATTGGGCCGATCGGGTGACCATGCGTAAGAATTGGCCGATGCAGACAGCCAGTGCGAGCCAGGGCGGAGTGGGTCGATGAACAGCCACGATGTCACCGACGAACAGTGGGAGGGGCTCGCCCAGGTCGTACCGCTGAGAGGCCGGGACGCCTGGCCGTCCGCGGTGGGCCACCGGTCGATACCCGAGGCGGAGACCGAGGCCAGGCGGCGTTTCGTCGTCCTGCGCGTCAATGTCTTCGCGGACGCGCGGGACGTGGCGGAAACGCTGATGGCGGGCATTCCGGTGCTCCTCGACCTGACCGGCGCCGAGACGGACACCGCCAAGCGGGTCCTCGACTTCAGTACGGGCGTCGTCTTCGGTCTGGCGAGCGGGATGCACCGGGTCGACCGGAACGTGTTCCTTCTCACTCCGCCCGGCACGGAGGTCGGGGGACTCATGGGCGGAGCGGGGGTCCCCGGACACTGAGACCGGCCCCACCACAAGATCCGCCGATCCCCCGTTCGTAGGAAGGTGCGGCGGGCGGAACGGTTCGCCGCGCAGGCGGAGCCCTACGGTCCGGTTATGACCCTGTCACTGGACTTACCGCCCGCCGCAGTACAGGCACAGAAACAGGCACAGACACAGACACAGACACAGACAGTGCCGCGTCCCGAGCGGCCGAGCGTCACCGAGCTGCGGCTGTCCGCGTACGCCGGACACCGCCGGGTCGGCCTGCCGCTCGGGCGGCTCACCCTTCTCGCCGGGCCGAGCGGCAGCGGCAAGACGACAGCGCTCAGGGCGTACGAGTCACTGGCCCGCCTCGGCTCCGGCGCCGCCGTCGGGGAGGCCTTCCCGGACTCGGCCGCCTGCGTACCGGAACGCGCCCGCCCCGACGCCCAGCGCCGCCGCGGCTTCCGTATCGGCTGTACGGCGGACGGCCCCGAGGGTCCCGTACGGCTCGACGTCGCCGTCCAGGCCGAGCCCGAACTGCGCATCGTGGGCGAGCGGTTGAGTGCGGGCGGGGTGGTCCTGCTGGAGACGGCACTGCGGGATCCCGGCCGCCGTTTCGTCCAGGCCGCCTGGCACACCGCCGGTTCGGAATCGGTCACCCGCGCCCCGATGCCGGACGACCGGCTCGGTACGGCCCTGTTGCCGCTGCGGGTCGCCGGGAAGACGGACGGAGAGCGTCAAGTCATCGCCGCCGCCGAGCAGATGGTGGTCGCACTGCGATCCGTCTTCGCCTGCGACCCACGCCCGGACCGGATGCGCGCCGCCGTCCCGGTGAGCAGCGGACGCCTCCTCCCCGGCTGCGACAACCTGGCCGAGGTCCTCTGGCGCACAGGTGTCGAATGCGCCATCCGCCATGGGCTGTTGACCGCCGCCGTCCGCGAAGGCTGCGCGGGCCCGGTCACGGACGTACGCGCCGACCGGGTCGCCGACGGCCGCGTCAGGGCCGTACTCGATCGGGGTGACGGCGTGCTCACCCACTTCGGCAGGCTGGGCGACGGCGAGTTGAGATACACGGGCCTGGCGCTGGTACTGCTGACCGGCCCCGGCGTCCTGACGGTCGACCGCCCCGGCGAGGTGCCCGACGCCCTCCAGACACTCACGGTCCTGGCCGACGGTTTCGACCGCGCCCTGGACGCACGACAGCGCGCGCAACTCCTGGACCTGGCGGTACGGATGTGCGACCGCGGGCACATCCGCCTCCTCGGGGCGGTGAGCGACGCGTCTTGGGCGGAGGGAGTGACCGGGGCGACGGTGGTACACATGAAGCCGTGACAGATCAGGAACACCCCGGACAGCGGCAGGATCTGGACGTCGCGAAACTCCAGCGCAGGCTGGCCGAGTTCGCCGCGGCGCGGAACTGGCAGCCGTTCCACACCCCGAAGAATCTCGCCGCCGCGCTGAGTGTGGAGGCGTCCGAACTGGTCGAGATCTTCCAGTGGTTGACGCCCGAGCAGTCGGCGCGGGTGATGGACGACCCGGACACCGCCCACCGGGTGACGGACGAGGTCGCGGACGTGCTCGCCTATCTGCTGCAGCTGTGCGAGGTGCTCGGGATCGACGCGCTCGCGGCCCTCGACGCCAAGATCGACCGCAACGAACAGAGGTTCCCGGCGAAATAATTACTCTCAGTAGTCAAAATGTGGTTCGTTCCCTATTTGTTGTCCGCAGATTTCCGTCTTCCTCTGGCTTTTCGTCCCACAGCACTTCACTCTGGGTAGTGGACGGTGGAGTTTCGGGCGGACGTGCGAAAGCGCGTCGGGACAGACGGGGGCAGCGCATGGACGCGGTGCGGCTCATCCTGACGAGCAGACGTGCCCTCGCGAGCAGCGACGGTGTGCCGGAGACCCTGACGGAGGTGTGGCAGGCACAGGCCCTCGCGCAGGCGATAGGCAGCCGCCTCGCAGTCACCGGACCACCCGAACTGCGGGGCGAGGCACTGGGGTTGACCGAACTGGCGGGCCGGGGCTGCGGCGTGCTCGACGAACCGCGCCTCGCCGTCGGAGCGTTACGCGCGGCCCAGCTCACGGAGTTGGGCGACGCCCGCCAGGCCCTCCTCTGGCTGGGCAACCTCCTCGGCGAGGCGGGCATGGCCCTGGTCGGCATCGCGAGCGCGGCACGCGACGAGACGACGTACTGGCAGTGCATGGAGTCGATCGACGCGGCGGACGAATCCCGCGACCGGGTCCTGGAGATGCTCCGGAAGCTGGCGGCGCGGGAGGCGGCGGGGGGAGCGGAGCGCGTCGCTGGATAGGCGGGTTGTTTGTCTGCGGGTCGGTGGGGGCTGGTCGCGCAGTTCCCCGCGCCCCTGTTCGGGGCGCGTTGCGCACCCGAATCCCGGTTGGGCCGAGCTTTTCAGCTCGGCCCGGGCATCTCAACCCGCTTCACCCTCCTCAGCAGGCGCCGCCGAAGCCCCAGCCGATTGAAGGTCCGCGTCCAACGCGGACAAGTCCGCGTTCAGCGCCGCCATCAGCTCCTCCATCTGCTGCAGCAGCCCCTTCGGCTGTGCGGGCCCCGCCTGCTGCGGCACGACTTCTTCGGACAATGACGGCCTCCTCGGCCCCTGGCCCCCGAAGGAGCCGACGCGGGTGCGCCCCGGAACGAGCGAGCCGACAATCGAACTGGCTGCCCTGTAGGTACCGGTGCGGGCGCCGGTCGGGCCGGCTCCGCCCGAGCCAACGATCATCACCGGGGCGGGTCACTGGCACGGAGCCGCACCTCACGCGCGGTTGACGGTTTTTCACCCGACCGGGGCGGCGTGGGGCAGGGGGGACCGGTGGGGTTGACCGGTGTTCGACCGTGCAGGATGGAAGCATGGATCTTCGCATCTTCACCGAACCCCAGCAAGGCGCGACCTACGACACCCTGCTCGCCGTGGCGAAGGCCACGGAGGACCTCGGTTTCGACGCCTTTTTCCGCTCCGACCACTATCTCCACATGGGCGACGTGGACGGCCTCCCCGGCCCCACCGACGCCTGGATCACCCTCGCCGGACTCGCCCGTGAGACCAAGCGCATCCGCCTCGGCACCCTGATGACGGCCGCCACCTTCCGCCTCCCCGGCGTCCTCGCGATCCAGGTCGCACAGGTCGACCAGATGTCCGGCGGCCGGGTCGAACTCGGCCTGGGCGCGGGCTGGTTCGAGCAGGAGCACAAGGCGTACGGCATCCCGTTCCCGCAGGAGAAGTTCGCCCGCCTCGAAGAGCAGCTGGCGATCGTCACCGGCCTGTGGGGCACCAAGGCGGGCGAGACCTTCAGCCACCACGGCACGCACTACGACCTCACCGACTCGCCGGCCCTCCCCAAGCCCGCGCAGGACAGGATCCCCGTACTCATCGGCGGCCACGGCGCGACCCGTACCCCGCGGCTGACCGCGCAGTACGCCGACGAGTTCAACATGCCGTTCGCCTCGATCGAGGACAGCGAGCGCCAGTTCGGCCGGGTGCGCGCGGCGGCAGAGCAGGCGGGCCGCAAGGCCGACGAGCTGACGTACTCGAACGCGCTGGTGGTCTGCGTCGGCAAGGACGACCAGGAGCTGGCCCGGCGCGCCGCCGCGATCGGCCGCGAGGTCGACGAGCTGAAGGCCAACGGGCTGGCGGGCTCCCCGGCCGAGGTCGTGGACCGGATCGGCCAGTACGCGGCGATCGGCTCGCAGCGGCTCTACCTCCAGATCCTCGACCTCGACGACCTGGACCACCTGGAGCTGATCTCCTCCCAGGTGCAGTCGCAGCTGTCGTAACGCTTCGGCGCACGGCCGGTGCGTACGGGGTACCGCGTACTCCGTACCCCGTACGCACCGGCCACGCTACGAACCGGTCACCACCGGCAGCCCCGGCCCCGCGCACCGCACATCCGCCGGCGGCACCCGACCGTCGACCAGACAGGCGGCGGCCGTCGAGTCCACGCACGCGTTGCCCCGGCTCGCGAACACGCCGTGGGAGTAGTCGTCGTCGAGGGTGACCAGGCGGGAGCCGGGCAGCAGCCGGCGCAGTTCGCGGGCGCCCTCGATCGGGGTGACCGGGTCGTGGGCGGAGGCGATCAGCAGGACGGGCGGGGCGGCAGGGCTGCCCAGGGCCGTACGACGGGCGGGCCGGTGGTGCCAGAAGGCGCAGGCCGACGCCTCCATGCCGGTCAGCACCGGCTGCGGGTCGAGGCGGCGGGTGCGGTGGAGATCGGCCAGGATCCGGCCGGGCGTCGGACCGGGCCCGTCGGCGCACTTCACCGTCCGGTTCGCGGCCTCGAAGGTGCGTGAGTCCGGCGAGTCGAGGGCGGTCGCGGGCCGCAGCGTGCCCGGCGTACCGTCCCGCAGATACGTACGCAGTCCGTCGGCCAGGCCCGCCCAGCGTTCGGTGCGGCCGAGGGCGCGGTAGACGGCCCGGTCGAAGGCCGTCGCGCCGAACCCGTCCACGGGCCGTTCGCGGAGCCCGTCCCGCACGCGTAGATAGGTCTCGCGCACGGCCTCGGTGTTGTCGCCGAGCGCGAAGCGGTCCGGGTGCTGTGCGGTCCAGTCGAAGAAGGTGTCGCGCTGGCGCAGCAGTGCCCGGCTCTGGACGACGTCGAAGTCGTACCAGTCCCATGGCCCGACGACACTGTCCAGCACCATCCGCCCTACCCGGTAAGGGAATTGGGCCGCGTAGGCGGCGCCCAGATAACTCCCGTACGAGACACCGAGGAAGCTCGTCCGGCGCTCGCCGAGGGCGGCACGGATCGCGTCCATGTCCCGCGCCGTCTGTTCCGTGGACAGGTACGGCAGCGCCTCGTCGCCGACGCCCGCCGCGCAGTCGTCCGCGAGGGCGCGCAGCGAGCGGAGGTACGCCGACTCGGCCCGGGGGCCCACGGGTACGGGGTCCGCGCCCGGCCGGTCACTGTCGAACAGGCCGCCCATCGCACCGCAGTCGACGGGTGAACTCAGGCCGGTGCCACGGGGATCGAAGCCGATCACGTCGTACGCCCGCCGCACACTCTCGGGCAGCTTGGCCCGCTTGGTGACGGCGTACGGCAGCCCGGAACTGCCCGGCCCGCCCGGGTTCACCAGCAGAATGCCACGCCGCTCGGCGGCCGTACCGGAGGCGCGGACCCGCGAGACGGCGATGCTCAGGCGTGGTCCGTCCGCCGCCGGGTCGTCCCAGTTCAGGGGTACGTCGAGTCGGCCGCACTCGACGGTCTCGGGTGCCGCCGGTCTCGGTACGGAGTCGGGGCAGGCGCCGAAGTGGATTCGGGTGGGGGTGGGGGTGGGGGCGGCCTTGGCCGGGAGGGGGAGAAGAACGGCGGTGCCCGCCGCGAAGGCGCACAGCAGGGCCGTACGGCGTGGGTGTCGTGGGGGATGGGTCACAGGTCTCGCAATCTCGGAAACGGCATCTCGGAAACGGCAATGATCGGGTCATCAGATGACAATGAAAACGATTATCGATAACGTGTCCACGGTCAAGTCCGGAGCCCTACCTGACGGGGGCGCCTTCGCGCTGCCCCGACGGCGTAACCGCCGGGGTGGAAAGGGGAGTTGTGGCTCATTTGCTGGTGGTCGAGAGCTGGGTCGGATCGATGAGCAGACTGCTGCCGCGGGCGATCCGGGAGAGCGGGCACGAGTTCACCTTCCTCACCCGTGACCTGCACCACTACCTGCGCGGAGCGCCCGAGGGAGCCGCGCATCCACTGCTCGGCGCCCGCAACGTGCTCACCGCCGACACCAACGACCTTGACCAACTCCTGCCGTACGTCGAGAAGTTGCACCGGGCGCTCGGCTTCGACGGGGTGATCACCTCGTGCGACTACTACCTGCCCACGGTCGCCCGGATCGCCGGGCACCTCGGACTGCCGGGCTCCGGTCCCGAGGCCGTGGAGAACGCCTGCCGCAAGGACGCCACCCGGCGCGTACTGGCGGACGCCGGGGTGCCCGGGCCGAGCTTCGCCGTGTGCGAGGAGTGGGCCGACATCGTGCGCGAGGCGTCCGGCATCGGCTATCCGCTGGTCGTCAAGCCGGTCGACCTGTGCGCCGGGATGTATGTCCGTCGGGTTGACGACGAGTCTCAACTCGCCGACGCCTGCCGGGCGTTGAGCGCGTTCCCGGTCAATGCGCGGGGGCAGCGGCGGCCACCCGTCGTACTCCTCGAAGAACTGCTCGACGGGCCCGAGGTGAGCGTCGAGACCGTGTCGTACGCGGGCGCGGTCCAGGTGGTCGGGGTGACCGACAAGAGCATCGGCGGAGCGCCCGCCTTCATAGAGACCGGCCATATGTTCCCGGCCGCGCTCACGGCCGCCGACACCGAGGCCGCCGAGCAGACCGCACTGGGCGCCCTGAAAGCCCTCGGCCTGGTGGACGGCGTGGTGGCGCACACGGAGATCAAGCTGACCTCCGCGGGGCCGCGAGTCGTCGAGGTGAACCCCCGCCCGGCCGGCAACCGCATCACCGAACTCGTCCGCCATGTCACCGGCATCGACCTCGCCGCAGCCTTCGTGGACGTCTCCCTCGGTCACGCACCCGACCTCCGCCGCACGGACACCGGTCTGTGCAGCGCGGCCATCGGCTTCCTCGTCCCGGAGACTGAGGGCACCTTGGAGACCCTGGAGTCGCTGCCCGACACCGACCAACTCCGTTCCCAGGAAGGTGTGTTGGAGGTGCAGCTCGCCGAGCCGGGGACCACCGTCAAGGTGGCGGGCAGCAACAACGAATACCTGGGCCATGTCATGGCGGCCGACCCGGACGGCCTCGGCGCCCGCGCCCGCGTGGACGCCCTGCTGGACGCGCTGCGGGCCGGGCTGGTGATCCGGTGAGCACCGGACTGCGTACGCCCGCACCGACCTATGAGGAACTCGCGGCCAGTGCCCTGACCGGTCAACTCGGCCCCGATCCACGTACGGAACGCATCGCCGTCGCCTTCGCCACCCGGCAGGCCGTACGGCACGACGGACGGGGGAGCGGCTACCGCAACGAGGTGCTCAGCCTGCGGCTGGGCGCGGCCGTCGGGTCGTGCGCGGTGGAACCTGGGCAACTGCCGGACGGCGCGATCGACGACTGCGTCGGCGCGGACGTCGCCCGGCTCCTCCAACACCCCCTGCTGCCTGTGCGCGTGGCCGCCCTCGACGCCTACCTCATGCACCTCACCCCGCACACTCCGGAGCACGGCGCCCGGACGGTACGGCTCCCGGCGGGGTCCTCGCTGACGAAGTCGCGGGCGCGGGCGAAGACCGTCGTGGAACTGCTCGACCTCCCGGCCGGGGCCACCGTCCTCGTCGTCGGGGTCGTCAACTCCCTGCTGGAGGCGCTCCGTTCACGCGGGCTGGGATATGTGCCGTGCGATCTCAAGGGCGGTACGACGGAGTGGGGCGAGCCGGTGGTCACGGACGCCCTCGCCGAAGTCTCCGCCGGGCGCTGTGACGCCGTACTCGCCTCCGGGATGACCCTCGGCAACGGGACGTTCGAGCCGCTGCGGCGCCACGCGCTCGCGCACGGACGCCAGTTGGTGATGTTCGCCCAGACCGGCAGCGCCATCCTGCCCCGCTTCCTCAGGCACGGCGTGAGCGCGGTGTGCGCGGAGCCGTACCCCTTCTTCTGGCTCGACGGCGGCCCCGGCACGATCCATTGCTACGGCGGCGGGGTCGGGGTCGGGGTCGGGGACGAGTACGGGGACGGCGACGAGTACGGGAGCAGTGTCCGATGACCACGACAACGACCGCCGCAGCGACCGCTGCAACTAACTCCGTAACGACCGCCGTACGGTCCGCCCCCGCCGCCCGCCACGAGTTGCTGGCCCTCCTCGGCCGCACCCCGCTGGCCAAGATCACCGCCGAACTCCCGGGCCCGCACCCGGGGTTCTGGGCCAAGCTCGAAGGGCTCGGAGCGGGCGGTATGAAGGCACGCGCCGCTGTCTCCATGCTGCTCGGGGCCCGTGAGCGGGGCGAACTGCGCCCCGGCGCACCGGTGGTGGAGTCCACCTCCGGCACTCTCGGCGTCGGGCTCGCCTTCGCCGGACAGGCCCTCGGGCACTCAGTCGTACTGGTCGGCGACAGCGAACTGGAGCCGTCCATGCGCCAGTTGCTGCGATCGCATGGAGTACGGCTGGAGATCGTCGACCGGCCGGCGGCGCAGGGCGGCTGGCAGGCGGCGCGCCTCACCCGGCTCCGCGAACTCCTCGCCGCGCTCCCCGGCGCCTACTGGCCCGACCAGTACAACAACCCCGACAACATCGCCGGATACGCCTCCCTGGCCGCCGAACTCACCGCCCAGCTTGACCACTTGGACATCCTGGTGTGCAGCGTCGGCACCGGCGGTCACAGCGCCGGCATCACCGGACCCCTGCGCCGACGCTGGCCCGCACTGCGGCTCATCGGTGTCGACGCGACCGGCTCCACCATCTTCGGCCAGCCCGCCCGACCCCGCCTGATGCGCGGCCTCGGCAGCAGCATCCACCCGCGCAACGTCGCCTACTCCGCCTTCGACGAGGTCCACTGGGTCGGCCCCGCCGAAGCCGTGGACAGCTGTCGCAGGCTCGCCCGCGAGAGCTTCGTGAGCGGTGGCTGGAGCACCGGCGCCGTCGCCCGCGTCGCCGCCTGGGCGGCCCGCGTCCACGCCGGCGCCGTCGTCGCCACCGTCTTCCCCGACGGCCCGCACCGCTACCTCGGCACCGTCTACGACGACGACTTCGCCCTCGCCCACGGCCTCGATCCCGGCGCGGCGGCGACCCGCCCCGTCGAGATACCGCACCCCCGGGCAGCCGAGGCCACCGGCTGGGTGCGCTGCACCCGCGTCACCGATCCGCTCTCCCCGCAGGAGAGGAACCAGTGAAGGCCAGCCTGCGCACCGTCCGCCTCGAACTCACCGAGCCCCTGCGCATCTCCCGCTCAACCATGGCCGCCCGCGACGCCGTATGGCTCGGCATCGAACACGAGGGGCTGCGTGGCCACGGCGAGGCCGTCACCAGCGTGTACTACGGACTCGACGCCGACACACTCCAACGGCACTTCGGCGGAGTGGAGTTGAGCCGCTTCACCGCCCCCGAGGACGCCTTGGAGGCCCTACGGGAAGGGGAGTTGGCGGGCGGCCCCGGCGTCCCGGCCGCTGTCACCGCCGCCGTCGAGGCCGCGCTCCTCGACCTCGTCGGCAAGCGTGCCGGGGTGCCCGTGCACCGGCTGCTGGGCACGTCGGCCGCGCCCGTCGCCGCAACCGCCCGGACGATCGGCATCACTTCCGCGCGCAGCGCGGCAGGCGAGGCCCGACGGCTCGCCGCGCGCGGTTTCCGGATCGTCAAGGTCAAGGCGGGGACACCGGACCCCGAGGACGACGTGGAACGCGTACGCGTCATCCGCGATGCCGCGCCCCACGTACGGCTGCTCCTCGACCCCAACGGGGCCTGGAACAACGCCCAGGCCCGGGAGTTGCTGCCCCGGTTCGCCGAACTCGGCGTCGAGGCTGTGGAACAGCCCGTCGCCCCCGGTGACCCGGAGGCCTTCGGGGCACTGGCCGAGTGGTCGCCGGTGCCGCTCATCGCCGACGAGGACGCGGTGGACCTGGCGGACGCGCGACGGCTCGCCGGGCGCGTGCACGGCATCAACGTCAAGCTAGCCAAGTGCGGCGGGGTGCACGCGGCCCTGCGGATCGCCGGGCTTCTCGCGGGCAGCGGTACGGAGTTGATGCTCGGCTGCCTCACCGCCAGCACCCTCGGTATCGCCCCCGCCGTCCACCTGGCCGACCGCGCCCGTTGGACCGACCTGGACGGCCATCTGCTGCTGGCCCGGGACCCGTGGTCCGGAATCGGGGGCGCCGACGGCGTCGTACGCACAAGTGGCGGTCCTGGACTGGGAGTTGAGGAGCGCGCAACCGAGGGAGTCGAGGAGTTCGGGGCCGAGGGGGTCGGGCATGAAGACGTGGCGTGAGATGCGGCGCTTCCCGGTCGCCATCCAACTGCTCCTCGTCAACCAACTCGGCGTCAACACCGGCTTCTACCTCCTCATCCCCTACCTCGCGACCCACCTCGGCGAGGACCTGGGGATGTCGGCGGCGGTCGTCGGCATCGTCCTCGGCGTACGGAACCTCAGCCAGCAGGGCCTGTTCATCATCGGCGGGTCCGCCGCCGACCGGCTCGGCGCTCGCGGGGTGATCATCGCCGGGTGCGGGCTGCGGACGGTCGGGTTCGGGATGTTCGCGCTCGGCGACGGACTGCCGGTGCTGCTGGCCGCGTCGGTGCTGAGCGGGCTGGCCGGGGCGCTGTTCAACCCGGCCGTCCGCGCCTACCTCGCGCAGGAGGCCGGGGACCGCAAGGCGGAGGCGTTCGCCCTGTTCAACGTGTTCGCCACCACGGGTGCGCTGGTCGGGCCGCTGCTCGGCAGCGCACTGCTCCTGGTCGACTTCCGGGCGTCCGCCCTCACGGCGGCCGGCATCTTCGCGGGCCTCACGGTCGCCCAGGCCCTTGTCCTGCCCGCGCGGGAGGTCGAACCCGCGAAGAGCGGCGTCCTCGCCGACTGGCGCGAGGTGGTGGGCAACCGCGCTTTCGTGGCGTTCGCGCTCGCCATGGTCGGCATGTTCACGCTGGAGAACCAGCTCTACCTGCTCCTCCCCGACGGCGCCCGCCGGGCCACCGGCTGGGACGGCGCGGCCGGCCTGGTCTTCGTCGTCGGCACTCTGGCCAACCTCGCCCTCCAGCTTCGGATCACGCGCTCGCTCAAGTCCCGTGGTGCGAGGGCCCGTTGGATCTCGACAGGGCTGGCACTGATGGGGCTGGCATTCGTCCCGCCGATGCTGGTTGCGGGGTCAGGTTCGGGGTCGGGGGAGACGTCATGGCTGGCGGCCCTATCTGTCCTCCTGGGGGCGCTGATCCTCTACCTCGGCGTGATGGTCGCCGGGCCGTTCGTCATGGAGCTGATCCCCGGCTTCGGCCGACCCGAACTGACGGGCACCTACTTCGGCATCTTCTACGTCGTCTCCGGCATCGCCGCCGCCGTGGGCAACACGGTCGTCGGCTGGGCCATGGACGCCGGCGACCGAGGCGACGCCGAGTGGCTGCCGTGGGCGTGCTGCGCGGTGTTCGGCCTGGTGTCGGCGGGCGGCGTGGCCTGGCTGCAGCGGCTGGGGGCGCTGCCGGGGATTCCGGTGGCTGTGGGGGAGAGGAGTGCGGTGTGAACCGGACTGGAGGGGCGGGGGCTGTGAACAGCCCTGGCGGTGATCTTGGTGTGAACAGTCGAGGCTGCGAGCGTGCTGTGAACGGTGTCGGCGCGGACCTCGGTGTGAACCGCACCAGCGGTGACCGGGCTGTGAACAGCGCTGGCGGGGAGCGCGCTGTGAACACCCACGCCGGGAAACGCCCTGTGAACAGCCGCAACCTGCTCACCGACAACCCCGAGCTGTACGAGGCCCGCTTTCCCGACCACGGCCGGCTGGCCGGGCACTGGGCCGAGGACTGTCTGCGTCGGCACGGTGGCGGGTCGCGGGTGTTGGACATCGGGTGCGGTACGGGGCGGGACGCTGAGTATCTGCAGCGGGTCGGGCGTTCCGTCACAGGGGCCGATCTGTCCGAGGCGATGCTCGCGTACGCCCGGGAGAGGTATCCGGGGCCCGAGTACGTCAGTGCCGATCTCACCGGCTTCGAGCTGGGCGCCGGTGCCTTCGACGCCGTTGTCTGCCTCGACAGCGCGCTCCTGTACTGCCACACCAACGACCAGCTCGACGGATTCCTCGCCTCCTGCCGACGTGCCCTCGCTCCCGGTGGACTCCTCGTCGCCGAGATGCGCAACGGGGCCTACTTCCTCGGCCGTACCGACCTGCTCGACACCCCGGTCGTCGGAGGGTTCACCTGGCAGGGCACCGCCTATCGGTCCGTCACCACGCTCACTGTCGACCGGACCGCCCAACTCCTGCGCCGGGTCAGGGATTGGACAGCCGACGACGGGACGGCACCCGTCCAACAGAGGTCTGCCTGGCGGCTGTTGTTCCCGCAGGAGCTGCGTCACGTGCTCGCCGCACACGGCTTCGACGTACTCGAACTGCACGACGGTCCAGGGCCGCGTACCGAACCGCCCTGGCAGGAGGGTGAGTTGCCCGGCGACAGCACTGACGCGGACCGGCTGCACCTCGTCGCACGCCGTCGGCACTGACATCCACCGCTCACCACACACGCCGATCACACGTCAAGAGATCCGAAGGACTCCCATGTACGACATTCCTGCCCTGCGCCGACGCGGTTTCCTCGCTGCCGTGGGCGGTACCGCCGCGCTCGGTGCGCTCGGCCTCGCGGGCTGTGCCGCCGACTCCACGGACGACACCTCCGGCGGCAGCGGCTCCGGCAGCGGTAAGCCCAGACGGGGCGGGCGGCTGCGGGCCGCCTTCGCCGGTGGGGGTGCCAGCGAGACCCTTGACCCGCATCTGGCCAGCCTGTTCGCCGACGCGGCCCGTGCCAAGGCGCTCTACGACAAGCTCGCCGACTACGGCGCCGACCTCTCCGCGCAGCCCCGCCTCGCCGAGAAGTGGGAGGCCAACAAGACGCTGGACCGCTGGCAGGTGACCCTCCGCCGGGCTACTTTCCACGACGGCAAGGCGGTCACCGCCGAGGACGTGCTGTACAGCTACCGGCGGATCGCCGACCCCGACCAGGCGTTCCGGGCGAAGGCGTCCCTGGAGCCGATCGACCTCGACGCCAGCCGGGCCACCGGCACGCACGGGATCGAGTTCGTGCTGAAGCGTCCGACAGCCGAATTCCCCAACATCCTGGCCGCGTTCGGCGCGTACATCGTGCCCGACGGCGCGACCGGAACCGACTTCGACAGCAAGCCAGTCGGGTCCGGGCCCTTCCGGTTCGTGTCCTTCGCGCCCGGCCGTTCCGCGCTGTTCCGCCGCTACGACGACTACTGGGAGGGCGCCCCGCACCTCGACGAGATCGAGTTCGTCGTCGCCAACGAGGAGTCCGCGCGCGTCAACGCGCTGCTCGGCGGCCAGGTCGAGTACGCCCACGAACTCAACCCGACCACCGCTCGGGCCCATGAAGGCAAGGGGCAGATCGAGATCGTGCGCCTGCGCAACAGCGCCATGCAGGGCTTCGCGATGAAGACCGACCGCGCGCCCTTCGACGACAAGCGCGTCCGCGAGGCCTTCTTCCTCATCGCCGACCGGCAGGAACTCGTCGACGGCGCGCTGTCCGGCGCGGGTGTCGTCGGGAACGACCTGTTCGGGAAGGGGTACGAGTACTACGCCGCCGATCTCCCGCAGCGCGCCCAGGATCTCGACCGGGCCAAGGCCCTGCTGAAGCAGGCCGGTGCCGAGAACCTCAAGGTCACGCTCGACACCTCCGCAGTCGCCGCCGGTTTCACCGAGGCCGCCGGGATCTTCCGCGACCAGGCGGCGAAGGCGGGCGTCACGATCGACGTGAAGATGGGCAGCAAGGACTCGTACTGGAGCGACATCCTCGACTCGGGCACGATCTGCTGCTATCGCTCCGGCGCCATGCCCATCGAGGCGCACATCTCGCAGCGGCTGCTCACCGACTCCACCACCAACGCCACGAAGTGGCACCACAAGGACTTCGACGCGCTGTACCAGCAGGCCCAGTCGACGAAGGACACGGCCGGGCGGACCGCCGTGTACGAGCGGATGCAGCGTCGGCTGTACGCCGAGGGCGGGTTCCTGGTGTGGGGGTTCGCCGACTGGATCCTCGGAACCGCCAAGAACGTGCAGGGAGTTGAGGAGAAGGCGCCCGCCAACTCGCTCGACTGGGCGCGGTTCGACAAGGTCTGGCTGGCGTGAGCGGACTGCGCTCCTTCGTCGTCCGGCGGCTGCTTCTCGGCGGCGCGCAGACCGTGGCCGTCGTGCTGCTGGTCTTCGCGCTCACCGAGGCGCTGCCGGGCGACGCGGCCGTCGCACTCGCCGGGGACCAGCCCGACCCGGCGCGTGTCGCGGCCATCCGCGAGGCCATGCACCTCGACCGGCCCGCGTACGAACGGCTGCTGGACTGGGCGGCGGGCCTCGCGCACGGGGACTTCGGCACCTCGCTGACGTCCGGGCGGCCGGTCAGCACGTACGTCGAGGACGGGTTCGGGCCGACGTTGCTGCTCGCGACCATCACGGTAACGCTCCTGGTTCCGCTGGGAGTTGGGCTCGGTGTGCTGGCCGCCCGGTACGAAGGGCGGCTCGTGGACCGGCTCGTCAGCTCCGTCACCCTCGGCGTGTACGCCGTACCGGAGTTCGCCTTCGGGGTGCTGCTGGTGACCGTCTTCGCGCTCCAGCTGGGCTGGCTGCCGCCGACCGCCGTCGGCTACGGCACCGACCTGCTCGGCCACCCCGCCGCACTGGTCCTGCCCGTCCTGGTCCTGCTGTCCCGCCCGGTGTGCTCCCTGGCCCGGCTCGTGCGCGCCGGCATGGTCGACGCGCTGAACTCGCCGTACGTCGCCCAGGCGCGCCGGTACGGCATCCCGGGCGTCCGTGTCCGGTACGCCCACGCCCTGCCCAACGCCGTCGCCCCGGCGGCGCAGCAACTCGCCCGCACCGTCGACTGGTTGCTGTGCGGGGTCATCGTCGTGGAGGCGCTGTTCGTGATCCCGGGACTGGGGACCGTACTCATGAACGCCGTCGCCGAACGTGATGTGCCGGTGGTGCAGGGGCTGGCGGTGGCGTTCGGTGTGCTGACCGTCCTCCTCAATCTGGGCGCCGATCTCGTCGCGCACCGGTTCGCGCCCCGGGCGGGGGTGGCCGCGTGAAGGGGTGTTCGCGGTTCGCACTCGGGGTCGGCGTCATCGGCGTACCCCTCGTACTCGCCCTGCTGGGACCGCTGTTCGCGGGTGAACCGGGGCCCCGGGCCGTCTCGTTCACGCTCGGGGACGGGCGCTTGCTCGGCACCGACTTCGTGGGTCGGGACGTGTGGCAGCAGGTGCTGCACGGTGGTCGGCCGGTGGTGGTGACCGCGCTGGCCGCGACCGTGCTCGCCTATCTCGTGGCGTTGCCGCTCGGCCTCATCAGCGCGCTCACACACCGGAGTTGGCTGGAGGAGCTGCTGATGCGGCCCTTGGACGTCCTGCTCGCCGTGCCCTCGCTGCTGCTGATCCTGCTCGTCGCCTCGGTGTTCGAGCCGGGCGCGGTCGGGCTCGCCCTGCTCGTCGCGCTGGCCAACATCCCTGACGCGGCCCGGATCGTCCGCGCGGCGGCAGCGGAGGCCGCCGCCCGCCCGGCCGTCGAGGCGCTGCGCATGCAGGGCGAGACCTGGTGGCGCATGGCCGTCGGCTATGTCGGCCGCTCCATCCTGCGCACCCTCGCCGCCGACGCGGGCATCCGGCTCACCGGCGTGCTGTATCTGGTGGCCACGGCCGCCTTCCTCGGCGTCGGGGTCGCGCCGGACGCCGCCGACTGGGCCGTCATGGTGGACCGCAACCGCACCGGGCTGTTCGTACAGCCCTGGGCCGTGGTCGTGCCCGCGCTGCTGATCGTCGCGCTGACGACGGGCAGCAACCTGCTCTTCGACGCGGCGCTGGACCGACGTACTCCTGAGAAGGGACGACAGGCATGAACGCCCCCGACAACACCGGCCCTGACGCCCCTGTCAGTGCGCCGGCCGCCGAGATCGAGAACCTCCGCGTCGAGATCGACGGCAGACCCCTCGTCGACGGGGTCAGCCTCCGTGTCCTTCCCGGCCGGGTGACGGCCCTGGTCGGCGCGTCCGGCAGCGGCAAGACCACCACCGGCCTTGCCCTGCTCGGCGAACACCCGCCCGGCGCACGGGTGTCGGGCGAGGTACGGGTGTCCGGCGGGGGCCCGGTCGGATACGTCCCCCAGCATCCCGCCGCCGTCCTCAACCCCGCCCGCCGGGTGGGTGCCCTCCTCGACGACATCGCCCGCGAACAGGTACGGGACCTGCCCCGGGCGACCCGCCGGACGGAGGCTCGCGCCCGCGTGCTGCGCGCGCTCGCCGACGCCCAACTGCTCGACGGGGAAGCCTTGTTGCGCCGCTACCCGCACCAGCTCTCGGGCGGCCAGCAGCAACGTGTGGTCCTGGCCCAGGCGCTGCTGCTGGGCGCCCGGGTCGTCGTCGCGGACGAACCCACCACGGGCCAGGACGCGTTGACGAAGAGCCGCATCGTCGAGGAGCTGGCGGCCGTCGCCGCACAGGGCATCGCCGTGCTCCTGCTCAGCCACGACCTCGACGTCGTCCGCGCACTGGCCGACGAGGTGCTGGTGATGCGGGAGGGCCGGGTCGTCGAGTCGGGGCCGGCGGAGCGGGATCGGCTCGCGCCCCGCCACCAGTGGACCCGCGAACTCCTCGCCGCTCAGCAACCGCGGTCGACGGAGACAGGCGACCGTTCCGGCGTACAGGTCCCCGTCCTGCACGTCCACGACCTCACCGCCCGCCACCACCGCACCCAGGTCCTCCACGTCCCCGAACTCACCCTGCACGCAGGCGAGTTCCTGGCCGTCGTCGGCCGTTCGGGCAGCGGCAAGACCACCCTCGCCCGCTGTCTGGCGGGCCTCCACCGCGACCACGACGGTCGGGTGACCCTCGACGGTGACACCCTTCCGCGCAGCCTGCGCGACCGCGACCGGGGTCAACTGGCCGCCGTGCAATACGTGTTCCAGGACGCGCGGGCCGCGTTCGACGAGTACCGGCCCGTCGTCGAGCAGGTCGCGCGTACGGCCGTACGACTGCGCGGCACCGAAGCACAGGCCGCCGGGGCGGAGGCCCTCGCCGCTCTCGCCGAACTGGGGCTCACCGGGGAGCAGGCCCTGCGCCTCCCGGGTCGGCTCTCCGGCGGCGAACTCCAACGTGCCGCCCTCGCACGGGCGTTGCTGGCCCGGCCCCGCGTCCTCATCTGCGACGAGATCACCTCGGGCCTGGACGCGGTCACCCGGCGCGGCCTCCTCGACGTTCTCGCCGGGCTCCGGCGCGAGCGCGGCGAGCTGTCCGTCGTACTCATCACGCACGACCTGGACACGGCGTCGCTCGCCGACCGGATCGCCGTACTCGACGCGGGGGAGGTGGTCGAACAGGGGCCGGTGGCAAGGGTGTTGGCCGAGCCCGCGCATCCGTTCACGAGGCGGCTGCTTGCTGCGACGGACAGGGGCATCAGCAAGGCCCAGGCGCACTAGTCATCAAGCATCAACTGGAACGGACTCCCGGAAAATCCGGTCCAGTTGACGCAGGAGAACCGCGACGGTGTCCTCCGCCGTCCGCTGCCCCACCAGGACACTGGTCCCGAGCCCTGCGGACAGCGCGAGCAGGGTGACGGCCTCCGTGCGTACGTCGATGTCGGGTGCCGTGAGGCCGGCGGCCCGCGCCTGCTGGAGAAGGACCGCGAGACTCTCCTCGGCGGCGTCGGGGCTCTTGAGGAAGGGCTGGGCGGCGAGTGCCTCGTCGGTCATGGCGAGCACGGCGTACGAGGTGTAGACGAGGTGCAGGGCGCGGCTCTCCTCGTCGGTCGGCAGCGCGGCAAGGAGCAGGGCCTCGATCATCGCGCGCGGCCCGGGATCGTCCCCGGCGGCCCGCACCCGGGCGGCGACGCGCTCGCCGAACCTCTCGGCGAGCTGCCGCAAGCCGTAGAGCAGCAGGTTCTCCTTGGTCTCGAAGTAGTACTGCACCAGCCGCAGCGAAACCCCCGCCTCGGCGGCCACATCGCGCATCCCCACGGCGTGCAGTCCGCGCCGCCCCGCCACCCGCACGAGGGCCCGCGCGATCTCGGCGCGTCGTTCGTCATGGTCCACGCGTTTGGGCATCGTCCGTCACTCCGTTGATCGGCGGTTCCGGTCGATGATACCGCTGTACCATGAACATGGTACGTTCGTATCACGAAAGCGTGCAGCCCCCGGAACCCCTTCAGGAGGTGGCCCAGCCGTGCCCAAAGCCACGACCAGCGCCCCGGCGACCCGTACCCCGGCCGACGTCGGCCGGTACGTGAACGACGCCCGCCGCGACCGGTACTTCGCGGCCTGCGACGCGCTGTACGCGATGGGCGCGCCCATCGAGGAGGAGTTGGACGTCGAGACGAGCTTCGGCACCACACACGTCTACCGGCACGGCCCCGCCCCCTCCGCCACCTCCCGCACCCCGATCGTGCTGGTCCACGGAGCGGGCAGCTGTTCCGCGATGTGGTACCCGAACACCGCCGGGCTGAGCGCCGACCGGCCCGTGTACGCGCTCGACACGCCTGGCGACCCGGGCCGCAGCGTCCAGCGCGAGGCCATCCACCAGCCGGAACTGGCCGCCCAGTGGCTGGACGAGGCGCTTGCCGCGCTCGGCCTCGACCGCGTCCACCTGGTGGGCTCCTCGTACGGCGGCTGGCTCGTCCTGAACCAGGCCCACCGCAGGCCCGGCCGCCTCGCCTCCGTGACCCTCCTGGACCCGGGCGGGCTGGAGAAGGTGGGCCTGCGGTTCTTCGTCTGGATCTTCGCCGGCCTCTTCGCGACCGCCGCACCCAAAGCACTGCGCCCGCGCCTGGCGGCCTGGCTGGAGCAACCGGTGCTCGTCGTACCGGAGTTGCGCGCCATGATCCGAGCCTCCGTCCGCGCCTACCGCATCCGCCGCCCGATCCCGCAACCGCTCACCGAGGACGAGCTGCGGACCATCCGCACCCCGCTCTACCTGGTCCTCGGCAAGCGCAGCCTGCTGCTCCACCCGCGACGCCAGCTGGAACGCGTCCAGCGGCTGATCCCGGGCACCCGCGCCGAGATCGTCGCGCACACCGGCCACGCCCCCCAGATCGACCACCCCGAACAGATCAACGAACGCATACGGGACTTCACGGCCGCGGTGGACGCCGGGGGCGGCGAAAATCCCTGAGTGTGTCCTGGGCGTTCGCTGTACGTTGTGGAAACGCGCCGAGGCAGGTCAGAGGCCCCTGGGCACCTTCAGGGGCCATGGTCACCGAGGCGCGCTCATCCACTGCCGTGGCGGCCCCGTGCCGTCCGGCGGTACAGACGCCGTTTCGAGGTACAACCACCGTGTTCCTGACGATCAGCACCACCGGCACCGCCGAACGCCCCGCGACCGACCTCGGGTACCTGCTGCACAAGCATCCCGACAACGCGCAGACGTTCTCCACCTCCTACGGCACCGCGCACGTCCTCTACCCCGAGGCGTCCGCCGAGCGCTGCACGGCCGCGCTGCTGCTGGAGGTCGACGCGGTGGCACTGGTCCGGCGCGGCAAGGGCAAGGGACGCGGTGGCGCACCCGACGCGGCACTCGCGCAGTACGTCAACGACCGCCCGTACGCGGCCTCTTCGCTGCTCGCGGTCGCGCTCAGCGCCGTGTTCAGCAGCGCGATGAAGGGCCAGTGCCGGGCGAAGCCCGAACTCCCCGGTCAGGTACGTCCGTTGCGCATCGAGGTGCCCGCAGTGCCGGCCCGGGGCGGCGCGGACCTCGTACGAGGTCTCTTCGAGCCGCTCGGCTGGACGGTGACGGCCGAACCGGTCGCGCTGGACCCGGAGTTCCCGGAGTGGGGCGACTCGCGGTACGTACGTCTCGTCCTCGAATCGGAGACGCTGACCCTCGCCGAGGCGCTGCGCCATCTGTACGTCCTGCTGCCGGTCCTCGACGACGCCAAGCACTACTGGGTCGCGCCCGACGAGGTCGACAAGCTGCTGCGGGCCGGCGAGGGCTGGCTGCCCCAGCACCCGGAGCAGAAGCTGATCACCAGCCGGTATCTGTCCCGCCGTTGGTCGCTCACCCGGCAGGCGATGGAGCGGCTGGAACTGGTCCGGCTCGCCGAGACCGACGACAGCGAGGTCGAGGAGATCGACAACGCGGTCGAGGAGGAGACGGAGGTGGAGGCGGAGGAGAAGCCGACCTCGCTCGCCGTGCAGCGCCGGGACGCGATCATCGCCGCGCTGAAGACGTCCGGGGCTGCCAGGGTTCTCGATCTCGGGTGCGGGCAGGGCCAGTTGGTGCAGGCGCTGCTCAAGGACCCGGCGTTCACCGAGATCGTCGGGGTCGACGTGTCGATGCGCGCGCTCACCATCGCCTCGCGGCGGCTGAAGCTGGACCGGATGGGGGAACGGCAGGCGGCACGCGTCCAGTTGCTCCAGGGTTCGCTCGCCTACACCGACAAGCGGCTCAAGGGGTACGACGCCGCCGTACTGTGCGAGGTCGTCGAACACCTCGACCTGCCTCGTCTGCCGGCACTGGAGTACGCGGTGTTCGGCGCGGCCCGCCCCCGCACGGTCCTCGTGACGACACCGAACGTCGAGTACAACGTCCGCTGGGAAACCCTCCCGGCCGGCCACAGCCGCCACAGCGACCACCGCTTCGAGTGGACGCGGGAGGAGTTCCGGGCGTGGGCGGGCGCGGTGGCCGAACGGCACGGGTACGAGACGGAGTTCGTGCCGGTCGGGCCGGACGACCCGGAGGTCGGCCCGCCGACACAGATGGCCGTGTTCACGATGAAGACCGAGACCGCCGACAAGACCGCCGACGAGACCACGAGCGAGAAGAAGAAGGAGGCGAAGGCAGCATGAGCAGTGTCGAGAACAACGAGAGCGTCGAGAACAAGGGGCGTGTCCTGCCCGTCACCGACCTCTCCCTCGTCGTGCTGATCGGGGCGTCCGGCTCGGGCAAGTCCACTTTCGCCCGGCGGCACTTCAAGCCGACCGAGGTCATCTCCTCGGACTTCTGCCGAGGCCTGGTCGCCGACGACGAGAACGACCAGAGCGCCAGCGGGGACGCCTTCGACGTCCTGCACTACATCGCCGGCAAGCGACTCGCGGCGGGCCGCCGTACGGTCGTCGACGCGACCAACGTCCAGGAGGGCAGCCGGAAGCAGCTGATCGAGCTGGCCCGGCAGTACGACGTCCTGCCCATCGCCGTCGTCCTCGACGTGCCCGACGACGTGTGCGCCGAACGCAATGCCTCACGCACCGACCGGGCCGACATGCCCCGCCGGGTCATCCACCGCCATATCCGCGAACTCCGCCGCTCCCTGCGCCACTTGGAGCGCGAGGGGTTCCGGAAGGTGCACATCCTGCGTGGAGTGGAGGAGATCGAGAGCGCCGAGATCCGCACCGAGAAGCGCTACAACGACCTGACCCACCTCACCGGCCCCTTCGACATCATCGGCGACATCCACGGCTGCGCGACCGAACTGGACTCCCTGCTCGGCAAGTTGGGCTACGAGGACGGAGTCCACCCGGCCGGCCGTACGGCCGTCTTCGTGGGCGACCTCGTCGACCGCGGCCCGGACAGCCCGGGCGTGCTGCGCCGCGTGATGTCCATGGTCGGCTCGGGCAACGCGCTGTGCGTGCCCGGCAACCACGAGAACAAGTACGGCCGCCACCTCAAGGGCCGCAAGGTCCAGCACACCCACGGCCTCGCCGAGACCATCGGGCAGATGGAGGCCGAGAGCGGCGAATTCCGCGCCCAGGTAAGGGAGTTCATCGACGGACTGGTCAGCCACTACGTCCTCGACGGTGGCCGACTGGTGGTCTGCCACGCCGGGCTGCCCGAGAAGTACCACGGCCGTACGTCGGGCCGGGTGCGCTCGCACGCGCTGTACGGCGAAACGACCGGCGAGACCGACGAGTTCGGCCTGCCGGTGCGTTACCCGTGGGCGGAGGACTACCGGGGCCGGGCCGCGGTCGTGTACGGCCACACACCCGTCCCCGAGGCGAGCTGGCTGAACAACACCATCTGCCTCGACACCGGTGCCGTCTTCGGCGGCAAGCTGACCGCGCTGCGCTGGCCGGAGCGGGAACTGGTCGACGTACCGGCGGAGCAGGTCTGGTACGAGCCGGTCAGGCCGCTGCGTCCGGAGGGGCCGGGCGGGCACGACGGCCGGCCGCTGGACCTGGCGGACGTCCACGGCCGCCGGGTGGTGGAGACGCGCCACGCGGGCCGGATCACGGTCCGCGAGGAGAACGCGGCGGCGGCCCTGGAGGTCATGAGCCGCTTCGCGGTCGACCCGCGCCTGCTGCCGTACCTGCCGCCGACGATGGCTCCGACGGCCACCTCCCAGGTGGACGGCTACCTGGAGCACCCGGCGGAGGCGTTCGAGCAGTACCGGGCGGACGGGGTCGAGCGGGTCGTGTGCGAGGAGAAGCACATGGGGTCGCGGGCGGTGGTGCTGGTGTGCCGTGACGCGGAGACGGCTCGGAAGCGGTTCGGTGTGGACGCCGAGGGTCTCACCGGGGCGCTGTACACGCGTACCGGGCGGCCGTTCGTCGACGACCCGGCGGTGACCGAGGAGATCCTCCGCCGGGTACGGGTGGCGGCCGACGCGGCGGGATTGTGGGAGGAGCTGGGCACCGACTGGCTGCTCCTGGACGCCGAGTTGATGCCGTGGTCGCTGAAGACGTCCGGGCTGCTTCGCTCGCAGTACGCGGCGGTGGGCGCCGCCTCCGGGGCGGTGTTCCCGGGAGCACTGTCCGCCCTGGAGGGTGCGGCGGCGCGTGGCGTCGACGTGGGTGACCTGCTGACCCGCCAGCGTGAACGGGCGTCGGACGCCTCGGCGTTCACGGCGGCCTACCGGCGCTACTGCTGGCCGACGGAGGGACTGGACGGGGTGCGCCTGGCTCCCTTCCAGGTCCTGGCGACCGAGGGTCGCAGCCTCGCCGGGCTGCCGCACGACGAGCAACTCGCCCTGCTGGACCGACTGGTGGAGCACGACGGCACCGGTCTGCTGCAGACGACGCGTCGGCTGTACGTCGACACGGGGGACGCGGAGTCCGTGCGGGCGGGCGTGGACTGGTGGCTGGAGATGACCGGGCGGGGTGGTGAGGGCATGGTCGTGAAGCCGCTGGGTGGTGTCGTGCGCGACGGCAAGGGGCGGCTGGTGCAGCCCGGCATCAAGTGCCGGGGGCGGGAGTACCTGCGGATCATCTACGGCCCGGAGTACACGCGGCCGGAGAACCTTGCCCGGCTGCGGGGGCGGTTCCTGAACCACAAGCGGTCGCTGGCGATCAGGGAGTACGCGCTGGGGTTGGAGGCGTTGGATCGGCTGGCGGAGGGGGAGCCGTTGTGGCGGGTGCATGAGGCGGTGTTCGGGGTGCTGGCGCTGGAGTCTGAGCCGGTGGACCCGCGACTGCGGCCGGGCCGCCATCAGCCTCGACAACGCCCGCCGCTACACCACCGAGCACAACGCCGTCGTCCAGCTCCAGCGCGCCCTGCTGGCCGAGCC
>NZ_JBSFMT010000061.1:0-69281 GCF_053599695.1 Streptomyces sp. NPDC000878
AAGTGGAGTCAGAACTCACCGACATCAACTGCCCACCGACATCACTGGAGTCAGAACCCACCCACAACTGGCCTCAAGACTCACCTACAAAGCCAGCCCGAGCCGACGGTCCAGCGCGTTGTGCAGCGCGATCAGCATCCGCAGGGCCATGGAGTGCCGGAGCATCTTCGGGGTCGCGAAGACCTCAAGCCCCGCGTCCGCGCAGCGCTCGTTCGCCCGCTCGAAAACCTTCGTCCAGCTCGCATACTCCATCGGCAGACCGCTCTCCGTCAGCCACAGCATCGCCGGCTCCAGACCGTCCTCGCCGTCGACGAACAGCCGCGTCCGCTCGGGGGCCGTCAGCCGCCCCAGCGCGCTCTGGCCCGACCCACCGTCCCGGCTCGTCCAGTACACCCGTCCCGCCCGGGTGACCTCGCGGACGATCCGCAGACCCGGCAACCGGTCGTAGACGCCCCGCGCCCGGGCGCGGGCCACCGCCAGGGCCCGCGTGCTCATCCGGTAGCCCTCGATCCGCTGGAGCGCCGGATGGCCGACGTAGAAGGTGTAGCCGGCCCGCTTGGCAACGGCCTGGCCGACCTTGCCCGCGTAGTAGTTCCGGTACCCCAGGGCGGGGAGTTCACAGGTCAGCAGGGTGCCACCCTCGCGGCGCCGCAGCCCGCTGGAGTACAGCAGGTCAGCGAAAGCCGTGTCCCTGCCGGAGCACCGGCCACGCCATGCCTCATCCTCCAGCCCGCTCGGCAGCATCCCGCCGAGCCCGACGCTGCGCCACAGCCGAAAGGCCCGAGGCGACAGCCACTTCACATCCGAGGTCTTCACGTCCGACGGCACGGGCAGCGTCACCGGGTTCGCCGGCACAAAGCCGTGCCCGGCCGCGATGTCGTACAGCAGCTTCAGCGCAGCCAGTTCCTTCGCCCAGGTCCCGCCGCCGACCGGCGCCGGGTTCTCCGCTCCCCGCCGGCGCCACGCCTCCCAGTCCTCTACGTCATCCTCCGACGCCTCGTCCCAGTCCAGCCCGCGCTGCCACAGGAAAGTGAAGAACAACCGGTAGATCGGCGCGTAGGTGAGCTGCGTGCCCTGCGCCTTCGCCGAGAACGCCGACCGCCGGAAGCACTCGCTCAGCCGGGGATCGACCCGCCCCTCCGGCGAGACCAGGATCGGCTGCTGCTCACGCAGCCCCAGCGCGCGCTCGCGCGCCTGCAGGTCTTCCCACCCAGCCACCGGCCAGTCGGCAGCAGGCGCCCCGCCACCACCAACCCAGAACAGCCGCCACTCGTAAGCCACTTCGCTCCCTCAGCCGCAACACGACATGAGGCAACACAGCGTATGTCTACAGAACACCGCTATGTGTTCCGGCTCGGCCACACTCGCCGCGAGCGAGAGCAGATCAAGCTCGGCCTTCCTGCTCGAAGGCCGTATCCCAAAGGTCCCGACCCCGAGCCGCCGGCGACCTGAGGGTCTCACCGCCCTGTACTACTTCCCCCGGAGAAGCCGTACTGGCTCGTTCTACCCACCACCCGCCCAGTACACCTGTCCTGACCTCGTACGATCTGCTCGGATCGCAGGTGTCTGGCGGGGCGGGCAGCACCCACACCCGCGTTCCACACTCCCAGAGGGAGAAAATCTCGGATCCGCAGCTTGCCAACCACAGCAATCTATATCTAGTATCGAACTATCGGCGCCGGCGCAGTTCACAGCGGCCCACCGAGATCGCATCCGAAAGGAGGTCACCATCATGCAGGCCGACAGCATCCGCCAGATACAGACACCCACCGCTGCCGGCGGCGGCGACCTCCCCGCCCTCCGCGCATCCAGCTCGCGCGGCCCTTTGCCCCTCACCACGCCTTCCTGGAGGAAGACGATGACCGGCACCGACGAGAACGAGCTCCTGGACTCCAAGCAGATCCACGACGAGTTCGGCCTCAGCCCCTCGCGCCTGAGCGAGCTGTACCGGGACCGCACCACCACCGGATGCCCGGAGCCGGACGCGATCGAGGGCCGGCGCCGCCGGTGGAAGCGCGGCACCATCGGCGCCTTCCTGACGGCCTACCGCGCGGCAAAGGCGCCGCAGTCCTCCGTCCGCCACAGCCTGCTCACCGGCCCCCGCGACCGGTTGATGTCGACATCAGAGGTGGCCAAGGTGCTCGGCCACAAGCGGACCGTGACCCTGCTCGGCTGGCTCGCGGACCGGCCCGGGTATTTCCCCGAGCCCGATGTCGCGGAGACCACCGACGGCGGCCGTCTTCGCCGCTCCTGGTACCTGGGCACCGTCGCCGACTGGATCGACCAGCGCCCCGGCCCGGGCAACACCCAGAGCAAATCCCGCACGCAGCCGGCCGCTCCGGCCGAGGACGGAGACCCCGAGGAGTTGCTCGACACCAAGCAGGCCGCGCCGATGCTCGGCTACAGCAGCCACCTGGAGCTCAACCGGGCCATCTCCCGCGGCATCCTGCCCGAGCTCGCCAGGCCGGACGACGTCCTCCGCAACGACCGGGGACTGACCAGCAACCGCTACAAGCGCCGGCGGGTCGTCGCTCTCGCACATGCCCGCCAGCAGGTCCCCACCAGTTCCGAACTCGCCGAGCGCCGCATGGAGGCCGCCATGCATGCCCTGCGCACGGCCGCCGACCCGGGCGCGGTCACCATCGAGGTCCTGGCCGAGTCCCATCCCGGCCACGGCAGCGCCGTCGCGTGGAAGAAGACGATCGATGAGGCCCGCGGCACCCTGCAGACGGACTGACAAACAAGAACACAGCTAGCGCCACGCGGTCGCTATCCTGACGATGTACGGCACCCGGCTGTGGGTTCCCTTCGTGTGACCCCGGCGGGCCGGGTGTGTCGGCCGATGGCCGGGGGAGGCTGTCAACCTCCCACCGGGATCCCCGGATCCCGGGCCGGCCATCGCTCTCTTCGACGCCCTTTCGCTCACCCCCCGGACAGGTCAACTGACCAGCGCTGTCAAGGGCGCACCGCGCAGCGGCGTCCAGGCCGTGGTCGGGCCGATTACAGGGCCGACCACGGCCTTTGTGTCCCCATCGTGACCGTGGTTGGGGCGTCGTGGTCGGTGGTCGGGTCGGGGGCAGCGGGTTTCCTCAAGGTCAGTAACAGTCCGTTCTGACCTGGGAGTTCGTCCATGTCTCTCGCCGAGAGAGGGATACGAGTGACCGCTACCTCTGCCGGGACCGCTGCGTCGTACACTCCCAGGCCCGCCGAGCCGCTGCCCCATCAGCTTCTGTCCGCGCTCGCCCAGCACCGGATGGCTACCACCAGCCAACTCCACGTTCTGCTTCGGCCGGACGTCGCCCGCCAGACCGTCTCCACCCCGCTGAACAAGCTGCGGCAGAAGGGTCTCGTCGACTACACGGTGCTGCCCCAGTCCAGCCGCACCCGCGCCTGGTACCTCACCGGCGAGGGTGCCCGCCTGACACGGGACTTCCCAGCACTGCGGGGCCGCCCTCCGTATCCGATCAACTCCGCAACAGCCGCCTCGCTGAAGACACCGCACACGCTCACCGTCGTGCGCGCCCACCTGGCCTTTGCCGCAGACGCCCAGCGTCTCGGGCACGAGCACGGCCCGTGGGACTGGACCCCTGAGGTATCTCATCCCCTGGGTGAGGGGGAACGGCTTGTGGCCGACGCGGTCATGCACTACACCGTCGTCGACGGCGAACACCGGCGGAAGCTGCGCGCGTTCGTGGAGATCGACCGCACCACCATGAGCAGCGAGCGCCTGGCCGTGAAACTGATCGAATACGCCCGGCTCTTCCAGTACGAAGCCCAGCCCGTCGGCCGCCGCCGACCCGTCTCCACCGGCCCGGCGTGGCTGCGCTGGTACCCGGTCTTCCCCCGGGTGCTCTTCGTGCTCACCGGCGCCTCCCCAGCCCGGCTGGGCAGCCGGATCAGCGATCTGCAGGCGATGGTCTCTCAGCACCCGCTCGTCGCAGCCCTCGCCCGCGAAGTCCAGCTGGGAGCCGCCGTTCTGGAGGACATCGAGGAACACGGCCCATCCGGGTCGGTATGGACGCCGCTGACCGGGGGCGAACCCCACCCATGGACCGACCTGTGACAGCTGCGCCGACCAGGACGCGCAGGTGATCACGCGGGAAGCGGCCAAGCTCCTGGGCTACACGTACCTCCGCCATCGGCACCTGCACCCCCGACAGACCCGGGTACTCCCCCGAGCCCGATGAGGACGCCGACAACCCGATGTAGTGCCACGGCACGATCGCCGCCTGGGTCACCAGCCGCCCCGGCAAGGGCCGACACCGTCTTCCGCCCCACCGCCGCACTGCCCTCGGTCCCCGTCGACGGGGACCCCAACGAGCTGCTCGGCACGGCCGAAGCCGCGAGCCTGTCCGACTACAGCAGCATCCTTCTCCAGCACCCTCTACCAAGGGCAAATCCCCGAACTACCGGAGCCAGAGACCCTCCAGAAGGACAAGGGCAACCGCGGCGGAGCCCCAAGAAGTGGCGCCGGATCGCCATCGCCGCCGCCCGCGAGCGCAGCGTGCTGCCAGCCGACGACCAGGACTCGAACGGGTTCTGACAGCGCCAGTGCTGGGGTGTATCTGCCGGGGGTGTTCGGTGACCTGGGCTGTCAGGCGTCTAAGGTCGCGTCCATGACGAGGACCACACCCCCGCGCCTTCTCGATGTCGAGGCGCTCTTCCCGGAACTGGTGGCCTTTCGGGGGACGACAACTCGGCTCCATCCGCGGCCGGGCAGACCGGACCATTCGGTCAGTTCTGTGGGCGGACCCATGCTGTGGCCGAAGGACGAGCCGTGGCCGGTGTGCGGCGAGGCCCACGGCCGTGGGCGTGGTCAACGCCCGGCCGACATCCACCGCTATCGGCAGGTTCTGGCTTCCGCGTGGGCCCGCGAGCAAGCCGCCGGCCCGACAGACGAGGAACGGGAGCTCCTGGGTGAGCTGCGCCGGAACCACCGGATCCCCGGAGTGTCCGAGACCGACCCACTGCCGATGATCGGCCTCGCGCAGCTGTACCGGCGGGATGTGCCCGACCTGCCGGCGGGGCCGGGCGACTGCGATCTGCTGCAAGTGTTCTGGTGTCCCTTCAACGCGCACGGCCCGGGCCGGTATGACCTGGAGCTGCACCTGCGCTGGCGGCGGTCGTGGGAGGTCGGCGAGGTGCTGATCGCGCCGCCGCAGCCGCTGGTCGTCGAGTCCGACGGCTTCGTACCCGAGCCCTGTGTGCTGCACCCGGAGCAGGTGGTCACCTACCCGTTCGCCGGCCTGCTGCCCGAGGAACTGTGCGCCCGGATCGACGCCTGGGAGGAAACCCTTGAAGAGGAAGCCGAACAGTCGGCGGACGAAGGCACGACAGAGCCGCACGGCTACCAGTACGACCTGTCCATCCCGCCCGGCTGGCGCGTGGGCGGCTTCGCCTCCTGGCACGCGACAGACCCCTATCCCATGGACTGCCTGACCTGCACGACACCAATGCACCTGCTGCTGACCATCGACAGCTCAGAATGGGACGGCGGCAGCGGCAGCTGGAAGCCGCTGGAGGACCAGAACCAGCCCACTCACCCTTGCGCCACACCCACGGAGGTCACTGTGGGCCGCTGGGGTGAACTCAACATCTTCGCCTGTCCCAACGAGCCCGAGCATCCGCACCGCCGGAGCATCCAGTAGCTTGTCGAGCCCCCGGTGAAGCGCGGCTGGCTATGTAGGTAACTGCGGGAGCGGGACGCCCGCCCGTACGAGCACCGGAGCCATGATCATCACGCCGCCCGTCTGGCCGGTGATCATGCGCCAGTCACGCCAGCGCCGGAGATCACCCGCACAAGTCGACCTCAGCGGACGAGACCGGCAAGGGCAACGCCAGTCGGTCGAAGGTCGCTCAGCTCCGCCTCAGCCAGCGTTCGTTGTGCGCAACGGCCCAGGCTGTCAGCGCCTGACCTTCGCGGTGGTGGTCGCCGAGCTCACGGAAGACGGTGGCGGCCTGAGTGTGGGCGTTGATGGCTTCCTCGAACCGCCGCATCTGCCGCAGGGCGAGGCCGAGGTTGTCCAGCGCCTGGCCTTCGCGGTGGTGGTCGCCGACGTCCAGTTGCCCGGGGCGCCTTGGGATTCTGGCTCAACTCCCGTACAGCCAGCTGCCGTAGGCGGCGTTGTCCACCAGGTGATAAAGCCCGAGGGCACCGGGGAAGAGCACCAGGGCGAGGACGCCCGCCCGTACGAGTACCGGAGCCATGATCATGACGCCGCCGGTCTGGCCGGTGATCGTGCGCCAGTCACGCCAACGCCTCAGGTCACCCGCACAGGCCGTCCAGAAGAAAGCCCCGACCACGATCCCCACCCCCGCACACACCATGGAGCACCCTCCCACCACGGCGAGGAACGTCTCACGGTCACGATGACCGGCGACGAACGGTGTACCCGCGCAGAGCAAGGCGACAGCGGCGATCCCCTGGACCGCGCCTCGCACCACCACGTCCTTCAAACGCAGTCGCGGCAGACGTACGCCGTCCGCGTCGGTGGCCCGTTGGACGGCTGGCTTGGATTCGGTGCGCTGCGTACCCGTCATGGACGGCACACTATCCGGACGCGGAGTACGTCCCACCGCGCTGGCCTGCAACGGGATGCGGTTGGGGGAAGGGCGCGGCAGTCCACGAAAGACTGCGGCGTCCGCGGGGCCGGTTGCCCGGAAGCCCGTCATCATCTCGGTCGCCGACCGTTCAGGAGGGTCGGGCGATCGGTGCGAGCAGGCCGTCGCCGGGCCAGAATCCCTGTTCGGCGACGAGATCGGCGAGGGCCGCGTCGACCTCGGCCAGCACGGTGGCACGCTCGGCGGGACCGTAGTCGATGAAGTCCCGGGCTGCAGCGTCGTAGACGCGCACCCGGATGTACGGACCGGCACACACGAGGGCGCGCGCGACCCCGGACAGGCCAAGACTGAGAGCATCGCAGTACCCAAGGCGCACAAGGTCCAGCAGGTCGGTGGTGACACGCTCCCCGTCACCGACAGCCGGCCAGTCGGCTCCCCCGCGCAGCTCATGGGTGAGAGTGGCCAGCGGAACGATCTCACCCGGCTCCCGTCCGTAGGTGAGGAGGTCGTGGATCCGGGCGCCGTCGGGCTGGCACACCCGCGAGTGAAGCAGCGAATCCGCAGCCACGACAGTGGTGTTGATCTCCTCGGCTCCGGGGCCGGGGTAGTACGCCTCATGAGCGAAAATCAGGTACACATCCGGATTACGGACAACCGGACGAGGTATGAGCCCGGGCACAGGAAGGTTCCCCCTCACGAGCGATGTGCCGGGGGCAGGGTGCGACGCCGGTGACATCATCGGCTGGGGACGTGGCGGGTACGAGCCCATCGGCCCCCGCGGTACGCGAGTCTGAACCGCGTCGTCTGCACCGTCCTCGGAAGCCGAGCACTCGATGATCCGGGCGGCCTCGTGGGCGAGCTGGAGCATCAGCCGCTCGCGGGCGATGAGGTCGCCCGACACCGTGCGGGTGTCCTGGGTCCGCAGCAGACCGGCGGCGTCCCACAACAGGTTGCGACCGGCCTCGGCCGAGCGGCGCAGCTCGTGACGGTCGCTGCCGGCGGCAGCCCGAAGGAGACAGGTGTGCCAGGCGGCGAGGCGCTGCAGGTACCCGGTGGCGGGCACCCCTTCGGCCATCCGCACCCGCCGCCCGGCACGAGCATCGAGCCAGCCGGGCAGCCGGTCGGCGAGCAGCGGGGCCAGCAGCCCTGCGGGCACAGCGATACCGAGGGGTACGCCGTGGGCGATCGCGTGGAAGGCGGCGATGCAGGCGATGACGGCCACCACGGTGGCGCAGTAGCTCAGCGAGCCGGGAATCCGGGTGTGCAGGGCGAAACGGCCAGCCTGACGCCGGGCGAGCCATCGCATCGCAAGGCGGTCGGCCCGAGTCGCGGAGGGCGGGAGAATCCCGATCCGGTGCGGTTGCTCGGGCGTACCGCCGTCGTCGGGGACTGTCCAGGCAATCCAGCCCCACTCGGTGCGCTCATGCACCAGGTACGGTTCGCCGGCCTCGATGGGGGCTCCGGTCTCGTGCGCGATCTGCTCGGCGTGCAGGGCGCGGGAGCGTTCCCTGTCCCAGCGGGCCGGGTCATGGGCGAAGGGCCGCAGACGCGGCGCGGCCGGGAGCGGTGTACGGAACGAGTCCGTCATCGGGTGCTTCCTTCCAACTGGTGGTCGGTCAGGGCGGAGGAGCAGGTCGTGCAGCGGCCGTCGCCGCCGGGGCGGGCGCGCCGGGGCGTGGGACCGGGGCAGGTACGGCACAGCGGCCAGCCGAGACAGGCCGGGCACAGGTCCTCACCGGGAGCGGTGCCGGGAACACCGCAGCCGGCGCACTCGACGAGGGCCCGGTAGGACAGGGCCTCGCCGACCGTGCGAGCGGCTGCGGCGGAGTGGGCCCATCGCGGCGGCGGGTCGTCCCCAGCGGGCATGTCGAAGGGATCTGCCACGGTGGCGGGAGGCGGGTAGCTCTGCGCGGAGCGCAGCCGGGCGGCGACGATCGCGTCGACAGAGGTCCGAATACTGCCCGGCAGCGGGCGACTGGTGATGACGTGGCGCAGCTGCTCGGAGTTCCAGCCGGCCTCCAGCATCGCGGTCATGATCCGGCCCTGGTCGTACAAGGCCTTCTCCTGCAGCAGCAGTTCGGGATGGGCCGACCCGATCGACAGCAGCAGCCGGGTACCCGGATCCAGGTCCTGCGGCGTCGGCGCGGCCGTCCGCTGCCCAGGCGCAGCCGGACGGCCGCTCGTGCGCTCGCCGTCGGCGCACGGAGGGAGGGAACTGGTCTTCTGCTTGTTGGTCTTCTTACTGATGGTGTTCTTTGTCGGGCGGTCAGCCAACGTAGGGTTATCCAGTCCTGGATTTCCCGACTCTGGTTGTGACGTGGTGTTTTGCAGGGCAGGCAGGTCGGTGATGAAGTACGTGGCCGAGCCGAGGGTGCCGTCGGGATGACGGTCGCGGTCCCGCTGCAGGAAGCCGTAGGACTCGAGTTCCTCCAGCCCGGTCGTCACCGCGTCGACGCCCTCGCGCGCCCGCCTGGTCAGGTCCGCGACCGTCATGTGCCAGCCCTCGCGATGGGTGCTGATCAGTCCGAACAGACCCTTCGACTTGAAGGACATGCGGTTGTCGCGGAACAGGCCGTTGGCGATCTGCGTGAACTGGTCACCGGCCATCACGCCACGGCGGATGCCCATGCCGTAATCGCCCCGGCCGTCGCCAGGTGCCGAGGGCGCGTGGAGTGCTGCGGCGGCGTCCGCCATGAGGGCATCGACGAAGGCGGAGTGGTCGGTGATGGAGTAGACGATCTCGCCGAGGGTGCCGTCCGTACGCCGGAGGCGTTCGCGGATCAGGTAGCCGTGGGTCTCCAGTTCTTTCAGCCCGGCACGGACCGCGTCCCGTCCGTCGGGCCCAGAGCGGACGAGCCCGGCGACGGTTACGTGCCAGCCGTCGCGGTGGGTGCTGATGTATCCGAAGATTCCTTTCGCCTTGTAGGTGAGGCGGCTGTCTCGGAAGAAGGCGTTGGCGATCTGGGTGAACTGATCGCCAGCCATCGGGCCACCGCGGATCCGTGCTCCGGTCATCGCGTGTCCGTGAGTCCGCCGCTGTCTGCGCGGCAGCCAGGGCAGCCCACGCCGCCCACGCAAGCGAGAGGCCTGGCGCCTACGGCTGAGGAGACGTGCGTGAGATCCATGCAGGCAGCACACCCGACGGCGCCGACCAGCACGGCAGCCACCAGCCCCGACCACCGATCACGATCCAGCAACACGCGTGCTGGGCCGCCATGGCCGGGGGCATGGTCGGACCCAACCATGCACCGGCCGCGTCCGACGCGTGAGGCGCAGGGCGTTCGAAGTCGGAGGATGCCGGCTGTTCAGCGCGGGTGCGTCAGATGGCGGTTCTCCACGCCCGGATGGCGGCGGTCATCGGGAGGGTTGACGGAGGCGTCGGAGATTCCGGCACGGATTGAGGCTGCCCGCTTCGACGGTCCGGCTGCCGTCTGTGCCCCCCGCGGCCCGGATGGAAACGGCGGCCGGCTCGGGCTGCGCAATCGGTGCGCACCACCGACTGCGCAGCCGGGTACGGGCCGTTGCGCACGCGCTGCGCACCGGGTCCGGATCGTGCGCAATCGACGTGCGCATGTGAGTGCGCAGCCCTCGCCCGAGGTTCTCGGGAGCCTGCTGCGCATCCGCCCGCCGCTGCGCACTCCCCCGGCGCGGGAGTCCGGGGGACTGCTCGCCCGAGGGCTTCACCACACTTTGCACATCGGCTCCAGCCGCCCCGATCACCGCGTGCTGTGGCGCATCGGAGCGGGACTCCGCCGGGGTGCGAAATATCGTGGCCGGGGTCATGGTCGGGGCGACCATAGCCCCGACCACGGGTTTGTGTCCCTTTCGTGATCGTGGTCGGGCCTTCGTGGTCGGTGGTCGGGTCGGGAGCGACCGATTGTCTCGGGTCACAAGCAACAACCCGCTCTGACCCGGGAGTTCGGAATGTCTCGTGCCAAGCAGTCACGGGAGGAACAGGCCGCTCCCCCGACGGCCACAGACGCCCGGCTGCAGCAGATACGGCGCCGCGTCCACCTGGGCCGCATGGGCGCGTGGGCCGCGGTGGCCGCCGGCCCCATCGCGCTCGCCATCGCCGTGGCCTCGCCCTCGACCGTGGTCCCGGCTGCCCCCACGGCCAAACCGGCCACCGTGAAAACGGCCGCGGCCTCCAGCCCGGCCGGATACGCCACCGTGTTCCTCAACGCGTGGCTGCACAGCCACGCGGCCGGTGAGAGCAGTGCGCAGGCCCAGCTTGCGCAGTCGATGGGACCGAGCGTTGATCTTCCCGAGGCGTCGGGTGCGCAGCCCCGGCCGGAGTCGGTCGTGGCGGTACGCAGTGCGCAACGGACCGGCACGTCGTGGTCGGTGACGCTGGCTACGCAGTACGCCGACGGCTCGGTGCGCTACTTCGCGGTACCGGTCGTCACCGACCCGGGCGGCGCCTCGTTCACCGTGACCGGTGCCCCCTCGGCGGTGGCGGGCCCGGCACGCGCTGCACAGGAGCAGTCGCCGTACACGATGACCGTCCCGAACGGCGGCGATCTGTCGTCCGCCACCGGGGAGTTCCTCGCCGCATATCTGGCGGGCGCCGGGGAAGTCGGCCGCTACCTCGCTCCCGGGGTGAAGCTGTCGCCCATCTCCCCCGCCCCCTACGAGACGGTCACGGTCGAGCAGCTACTCGCCGCCGACCAGCAGGCGGCTCCCGAAGCTGTCCCTTCGGACGGGACCCGGGTGCGGGTGATGGCCGAGGTAGAGGCCCAGGACAGCACGGGGCGGTGGCCGCTGGCCTACGAGCTGACGTTCACGGCCCGCTCAGGCCGGTGGGAACTTTCAGCGCTTGAGTCCGGCACCGCCCGGACCGGGGGCGCCCGGTGAACACCGTCAACAGCCTGATACTCGCTGGGCAGTTGGACGACCTCGGCGACAACTGGATCACCATGTTCCAGGACTGGGCCACCAAAGGCCTGACCGCCGGACTGCTCGTCCTCGTCGTCATCACCATGATCCGAGCGTTCTCGCTGAAGGCAGGAATCGGCGCCTTGCTGCTGATGATCATCGCGCTGGGGCTGTACAACTCCCGCGAGGAACTGGCCGACATGTTCACCGACGAGGTCAACAACCCCACCCAAGGCACGCCCGCTGTCCCCGGCATAGTGCCGGGTGAGCCCCCGGCCACCCGTGAACACTCCGCCGGTGCCGGGGGCCGGCTGTGAGCGCCGCCAACACCCCCGCGCGAACGAGCCGTTTCTACACCTCCGCCCGCCGCCATCCCTGGGTACTGGGGAAGGTCGCGGACTGGAAGATCCCCCTCGGCCCATACACACCTGCGCAGATCGCGGTCGCCATCGGCGGCGGCTTCCTTCTCGTCAAGACCATCAGCTGGTGGTCGTGGACGGGGCCGCTCCCGATCGCTGCCTGGCTGCTGGCGATCTGGGCGGTCCGCCGCCCCAAGGTCCGGGGCCGTGCCCCGATGCAGGCGGCACTGGGCTGGGTGCTGTTGGGATGGCAGCCCCGCGGCGGGCGGATCGGCGGACGGGCCGCCCGCGACCGAGCCCCCCACTTGCTCCTCGGCAGCTTCACCATCGAGGACACGCCCGGCTCCGAACTGGCGGCTCCGCCGTCCCGTGCCGCTCAGCGGCGCACCGGTCCGGCGCGCGTCCCTCGCCCGGCCGCGGTCCGCCCGTCCACGCGCCGCCGCACGAAGCCGGCTGCTCCTGCGGCGGCGGTGGGGCCGGGGCCGGGTGTGCAGCAGTTGCTCGCGCTCGCCGAGCAGGGCAGGAGTACGCGGCAGGGCGGGGGTGCGCGGTGAGGGTTCCGATCCGTCACATCGCCGGGCACCTGGCGTGGTCGACGCAGGGCAGCGTGTGGGCCCTCTACCGTCTCCACCCGGACCCGGACGCCCGAGGACAGTTAGAGGAGACCGTCCAGGGCACCTACGTGCCCGCCCCGGTCCGGGACGAACAACTCGCAAAGATCACACATCTGGTGCGGTCGCTGTCCGGAGCGCCGCGGCTGTTCGGACTGTGCGCGCAGGTCGATCCCGGCGAGATCGCCCTGCGCATGATCGAAGGCATCGAGCCGGCCGGCACGACACCGGATGACGGCCCGCACCCATGGGTGGAGAACCTCGAGGCGACCCTGGATCTGCTGGACAGCCAGGAGATGCACCGCCGCACCCTGTGGCTGGCCATCCCGCTGCAGACCGAACAGGCCGGTCTGCAGATGTCCGCCTCCCTCGGCGCCGCCTGGGCGGAGCTGTCTCCGATGCTGGGCATGCGCCCGGCACCCGTGGCCCGGCGCGAGGTGACCGCCTACCGTGAGCAAGCCTCCCGGGTGGAGGCCTCGCTCGCCGGCGGGATCGCCTTCCGCCCGGCCCGCCCGGCGGAGATCGTATGGATGATCCAGCACGCCCTCCACCGCGGCCTTGCCGAGCCGCTGCTGACGGAAGCCGAAACCAGCGACCTGTACAGCGGGCACCTGCGGGACGGTGTGTTGCGCTCGCCCAGCTACGCCGATCTCGGACAGGTCCGCCTACAGGAAGGCGGCATCGATCCCGTCCTCGACGATGTCAGCGAGCTCAAGAGTGCGGGCCGGATCACGCGGTCAGGCCGCACGGCCTGGTGGCGGCTGAACACCGGCTCACCGATCGGACGGCGCTGGCTACAGATCGAGTCCGACGCCGGCACCGGCTACCAGGCGCAGCTGGCACTGGCAGAATGCCCGCCCTCCATCCACCAGGACGCCGCCGATCTGTTCGCCCAGCTGGAGACCCTCGACTTTCCCGTCGACTACACCGTCGACCTCACGCTGGTGCCCGCGGAAAAGGCCCGCGACCAAGTGCGGCGCAAAAAGAACGAGTTAATCGACCAGGCCGACCAATACGACGCCCGCCCCACCGGCATGCCCGCCTCACTGTCCGAGGCGGCCCGTGACCTGGGCGAGCTGGACGCCCGCCTGTCGCGGACCTCGGTCGAGGTCGAGGTGCAGTCCGTCACCGTGCTGACGGTGTGGGGGCCGACCGCCGCAATCTGCGACGCCCGCGCCCGGGCCCTCGCCTCACTGCTCGCTGGCGCCGACTACCGGGCCGTGCGCCCAGCCGGCCTACAGGAAGCGCTGTTCACCCTGGGCCTGCCCGGCACCGTACGGCCCGGGGCTGTCCGGGAGTTCACCCAGCACCAGGTCAGCGAGGACTGGGCGCTGGGCGGAGCCTTCACCACTGCGGAGGTCGGAGACCCGAACGGGATGTTCCTCGGCATCGACCTGGACTGCGGCACCACCCGCCCCGTCATGATCAACGTCGCGGACGCACCCAAGCAGGACGCGTCCGCCTCAATGGGCATCGTCGGCGACCTGGGCGCGGGCAAGAGCGTCCTGCAGAAGCTGATCGCCGAGGCAGTGTGGGCGCGCGGCGGCTGCGCGATCTGCATCGACCGCACCCCCGTACGCGAGTGGGCCACCTTCGCCCGCACCGCAGCCAAGGGCCGCGTACAGATCATCGACGCCGCCCGCGCCGAAGTGTCCATCGACCCGCTGCGCATGGTCAACGGCCCCGAAGGCCGCCACTACGCCCTGTCCTACCTGACCCTTCAGCTCGGCATCGGCCCGATGAGCACCAACGGCGAGGTCCTTCACCACGCGGTCGAGAAGGCCGCCGCCAACGAGCAGCCGTCCATGCGCCGCGTGCTGGACGTCCTGGAGGAGATGGCCACGACCGAGGTGGGCAAGCGGCAAGACGCGGCCGCCACCCTCGCCGGTCTCATCCGCGTCGTCGCCACCAACCCTCTCGCCGCTATGGTGTTCGACCCCACCCTGCCCCCGGTACGGCTGGACGCCTCCAGCACCTCCGACATGATCGTGATCACGACCGTGGGTCTGAAGCTGCCGCCCAAGGCGGCGTTCGGCAATCCGGAGGTCCTGCACCAGCAGCCGCTAGAGGCCCTGATCGGGCGCGCCGTCCTCTACCTGATCGCGGCGATCGCCCGGCAGACCGCGTTCGAGGACCCCGAGCGGTTCACCGCTGTGGTCGCGGACGAGCTGTACTGGCTCACCTCATCGGCCGAGGGCACCGCGCTGGTCCACGAAATCCTCCACGACGGCCGCAAACACGGCGCCGGCCTCATCGCCGGATCCCACGACGCCGAAGAACTCGGCCCCGACCGCGGCCTGATGGCATACCGGGCGCTCGCCCGTACCGCCGACCATGAACGCGCCCGCCGCGGCCTCGAGTTCGTCGGGCTCGACCCCAACGACCCTGCCCTGCTGCGGCTGGTGACCACCGGCCTGTCCCCCGTCGGCCGCAAGGGCCGGGAGGGCGAGTTCCTGCTGGCCTGCCCGCGGCAGAACACCGGCCGCATCAAGGTCTGCATCCCCCGCATCCCACGCATCGCCACGTCCATCACCACCACACCCGGACGCCGCACGAGCACGGCCTCCCCTTCCGTGCCTGAGCCGCTCCCCGGCAAGAGCGCGGAGACCCGTCCGAAGGAACACGTCTCATGACCACGTCTTCTTTCTCCTCATCCCACCGCCGACGCATCGCCGTCGTCGCGAGCGCCCTGGTGGTGATCGCTCTCCCGGCCGCCCTGTTCACCCTGGTGGCGGGGGCGGGTGTCCCGGAGTCGTGGTGGCCACGCACCGGACAAGCCTTCTCCGTCGACGCTCACGCCGGCTCCGCGCGCCAGGATCCGTGCAATCTGGTCGTGGGCCCGGGCACGAAGTACTGCGAGCGCGACACCGCCTCCGCCACGCCCTCAGCAGCCGGGACTCTCGATGACAGGGCCAGCGCGGTATGGATGGTCGTTCCGCCCGCTGCAGGACTGGCCGCCGGCGTCGTCGTGTGGCGGCGCCGGGGTACTGCCGGACACGGGCGGCGCTGAATGTGGCGCCCGGACCGCGGCACGCTCTGCTCGGCCGGCTTCGTCGTCCTGCTCACCGGGGTGTTCGTCCTGGTGAACAGCCAGGTCGTGTACGCGGCGAGCGGCAATACCGAGACCGGTGACCTCCTGGCACCGCTGAACATCACCTCCTCCGAGGGCGTGCCGATCAACGGATACGAGCTGAACGCCGAGGGCGGTTCCATCGTCAGTTTCAAGACGCAGTCGCTGGCCCTCGCCCTGTCCGGTCTGTTCACTGTCATCCGGCTGCTGGTCGGTTTGGCGGGCTGGGCAGTCGAGGTCGCCTTCCGGTTCCCGCTGTTGGAGATCCTCATCCGACCGGCCCAGAAGGTCGCCGACTCCTACAACAACGTGGTCGTCGACACCCTCGGGCTCAGAGGGTTGCTGCTGGCCTGGGCCTTCGTCTTCGCCGCCTTCATGATTGTGCGCGGCCGGGTCGGCCGCGGTCTCGGTGAGATCTTCCTGACGCTGCTGATCGCGGCGTTCGCCGCGTCCAGCTTCGTCCGCCCCGACTACCTACTCACGCAGGGCGGTCCGCTAGGGCAGACCCAGCAGGTGGCTGCCGAAGTCGCCCAGGAGAGCGTCAACTCCTACGACTGGGGCGGCAAGCTCGCCAGCCTGGACCCATGCGCCGACCTGGCTGGCAACGCCGAACTCCAGTGCCTGGAACGGGAGGGCCAGGCCCCCGTCGATTCGACGGATTTGGCCCGCCCGCTGCAGGACAGCATCTCCAACGCGCTGATCGTGAAGCCGTTCATGCTGCTGGAGTACGGGCGCATCCTCGACCCGGCCAAGGCCTCCGACCGCAAGGCGTACGCCGTCCATCTGAAATGGATCACCGGCGGGTACAAAGTCGGCGGGAACAAGGGGACCGGGGAACACAGCGAGGCCTGCGACCTTCTTGTCGGCCAGGCGAAGCAGGTGTGCGAGCTCGAACAAGGCGGCGGTGTACCCGGCAATGACGGCAGCCCCACCCTGCCGGAACTCACCCCCGGCGGTGCACTGCTGGACGCCTCCAACGCGATCGTCACCGATGAGGACCGCGAGTTCTACGCTTTCCTCCAGGACATGAAGAAGGCCGACGCCGTCGGTAAAGCCTGCGCCGACTACGCCGAGAAGCCCACCTGGTGGCGTGTCGGAGGCGCCGCCCTGCTGCTGGTCGCCGCCCTGTTCATCTGCGGCATGCTCCTGTCCAGCGCGATCGTGCTGCTCGGCACCCAGGGCATCTGCGTAGCGGCCGCGGCCGTCGGCGGGGTCACCCTCATCGCCGGTATGCTGCCCGGCCCGGCACGCCAATCGGTGTGGAAGTGGCTGTCGATCTGGGGCATCGCCATCCTCTCCATGGTCGGCGTGTGCGCGTTCGTGCCGTTCTTCGGCATCGCCGTGGACGCCACCATCACCAACGGACCCGACCTGATGGTCGAACGGATCCTCCTGATCGACGTCCTCGCCATCGCCAGCGCGGCCGGGCACCGCCGCCTGCTCACCGGAATCACCTCCTTCGGGCGGCGCATGGCCATGCGCATGCGGTACGCGAAGGTCGGCGGCACCCACCTGCCCGGCGACACCTCCGAACTCGGCGCCGCGCTCGCCATGAACTCCCCCGCCGCGATGGGCGGTTACGGCGGCGGGCTGCGTGCCTTCATGGGCGGAGGTGGCGGCCGGTACGGGATGCTCGGTACCCGACAGCGGCTGATGGGCGCGCTCGCCTCCCTGGTCGACGGCGCGGGCATGCCGGTGGACACCGGCGGGATCCTCGCCGACGCCACCGCCGAAGCCGGACGCGGTCTCGCCCCGCTCACTGCGGCCGCGGCCGTGGGCGGACTGGGAGTGCGGCTCGGCGGGAAGGGCGCGCACTGGCTTCTGATCGGCCGGCGCCCGGACAGGGAGCAGCTGGCCAAGTGGCGCAAGCCCACCGCCGACGGCGACCCGGACACAGGTGGCCCGGCGGACGGCCCAGGCGGTGGTTCCGGCGGCGGGGGGCCGCGCCGGCCCGGAGGCCCGCCCGACCGCTACCGCAACGAGGACGGCCAGGTCGTCGACCGCCGGACGGGTCAGGTGCTGCACGACCAGAACACCGACCGCACCCTGCTGTCGACGCGCGCACACAACCGGCTGGTCCGCTTCCGCGGCTACCGCATCCTCAATCGGGGCGGGCGAGCCGCATACGGGACAACAGTCGGGCTGCCAGCCAACGTCCAGCGTGCCCGGTCGGGAGGCTCGCGCTACTCCGAAGACGCCCGCCAGCAGGCGCGGGTGTGGGGCAACACCATCCGCGAGGACGCCCGCGCCTGGGGCGACACCGGACGGCATGTGTCCCAGACCGTCCGGGAACGTTCGGACGACAGCGGCGGGACGGGCCCCTTCGTCAGCCGCCGCCTGCCGACCCTTCCGCCACCGTCACCGGCTCCGCGGCCAGCCGGGTCCCCGGGCCGTTCGAGTCCGCCGTCCCCGCAGTCCAGCGCGCCCTCGCCTCGGACCCCGGCCAGCCGTCGGCCGGGCACCCCACCGACGTCCCCGCCACAGCGCGGAGGGGGTGGGGGCACGGCCGGGCGAGCGGGCGGCCCGGCGCCGGACAGGTCCAGGCCGATCTTTCCCGGAGGCGGCGGCGCGAGCAGCAGCACCCGTGACGCCGCGCGAGCCCGGTTCCAGGAGCTGATGCGGCGCACCGCGGCCGACGCCGAACGCCTGCGCCAGGAGCGGGCCCGGCGGCAGGAGGACGGTGAAAGCGAGTGAGGCCGGCCCGGCGCCGGATGGCGCGGTGGGTGGGTGTGGTGGTGCTGTTGCTGTTCGCCGCCGTGTGCTGTGCCGCACCGGTCGGGAACGCGATCAGCGCGTACGTCGCACTGAGGACGGGTGCGCAGGATGACGGAGGGATCGCCGAGGGCGGCAGCGTCGCAGACATCCCGCCCCGGATGCTGACCGCCTACAAGAAGGCCGTCCAGCAGATCGGGAAGCATGTGCCGAAGTGCCAGGGCATGCGCTGGCCGGTCCTCGCCGGGATCGCCAAGGCCGAGTCCAACCACGCTGCGGGCCGCAGCATCGCCGACAACGGCGACATCCGCCCGAGGATCTACGGGGTGCTCCTCAACGGTTCCGGGGCCGGCGGCAACACCACCGTGGTCCCGGACACCGACGGCGGCCGTTGGGACGGCACCGCGAGCGGCGAGCGCGCTGTCGGCCCCTTCCAGTTCCTGCCCTCCACCTGGGAAGGCGTCGGCGAGGACGCCAACGGCGACAAGACGGCCGACCCGCATAACGCCGACGACGCCGCCCTCGGCGCCGCGATCTACCTGTGCGGAGGCGGCCGTGACCTGGCCCAGCGTGCCCAGCTCAAGGCCGCGGTCCTGCAGTACAACCACTCCACCGAGTACATGGCCAACGTGCTCGGGTGGATCGACCAGTACACGGCAGCCGCCAAGGACCCGGACCTGATGAACGTGTCCGGGAAGGTCCGTACCGTCATCGAGGCAGCACTCTCCCAGCGCGGTGTCCCGTACTCGTGGGGCGGCGGAAATACGGACGGCGCCTCGTACGGCATCTGCTGCTCCCCCAGCGGCAAAAGCGGCACGACCATCAAGGGCTTCGACTGCTCAGGCCTGACCCTGTACGCCTACGCCAAGGCCGGCATCCAGCTCCCGCGCACGGCGGCCGCCCAGGCCGGGGTCGGCCAGCGGATCCCCGCGAGCCTCGGCACCGGCGCGCTCAAGCCCGGCGATCTCATCTTCTATGCCGACGCCCCCGGCCACGACGCGACGATCTATCACGTGGGGATCTACCTCGGCGGCGGACGGATGGTCGATGCCGCCCGTCCGGGCACCGTGGTCCGCCTGGACGCGGTCAACGCGATGCCGGGATACGCGGGAGGGGCCCGGCTGCTATGACCCCCTCCCCTGTGCGCTCGCCGCACCTGCTGCTGACCACCACCGTGGTCCTGGTCGTGGCCGGGCTCATCCTGCTGACGAAGCCTCCTGCGCCAAGCACACCCGCTACAACGGCCGCGCCGCGCGAGACTGACGCCACGTCGGTTCCCTCGGCAACCCCTCCCCGCAGCCGTCCTCCGCAGACCGGGGCGCCCGCCGCGCCAGCCACGGCCTCCGCCTCGACGGCGGGGCCGGTCATCGCGTCCCCGTTGCCGCCGCACGGCGAGGGCATAGGCGGCGATGCGGCGATCCAGAAGTCACTGGAAGACGCCTGGCCTTCCGACCTGTCCGCCGCCGACGAGCACACGCTCCTCGCGGCGGGACGTGGGCTGCTGCGGGCGGACGCCACCGCGATCGGACGTACCAAGTGGCCAGCGCACTTTGGCGACCCGAATCAGGCGGTCGCACAGGCGTTCCAAACTTCCCGCTTCCGCATCCAGGCTGCCGTCGCCCGCCGCGACGGCAGCTCCACCAAGGCGGTGGTGCACCTGGTGTGGGCGGGCGCGGATCGCGGCGGCACCTACACCGACCGGCGCATCACCGATCTGTTCTTCACCCGCACTTCGACGAAGGGAGTGTCCACGTGGACTCCGCAGCCCCGTATCTGATCGACCAGGCCGATGAGACGGCAGCCGGTCAGGCACTTGGCCTGCTCACCGACCTGGTCGACGCCGCCGGCTGGCTCTACGGCCACTGGTATGTGTTCGCCCTGGCCATCGCCGTGTGCTGGGGTACGGGCGAGGTGGTGGTGCGCCGTCTCGCCGCGCGCGCCTCGGCCGAGCGGATGGCCCTGGAGCTCACCCCCACCCGCCATTTCGACCCAGGCCTGGAGGAGATCTTCCGGCGCGGCGTCCAGCTCGCCCGCGCCTCCACAGCCATGCCCTGGTGGACGCCCCGCAGGGCGAAGGCCGTACAGATCCGGCTGCGCGCGGACGGCTCCAGCCCGCTGCGCTACCGCATCGAAGGCCCCGCCGGCGGCGAACGCTTGCTGTCGATCACCCCGTTCGGATCTGCCGTCACCGTCCAGCGGGCCCGGCCGATCGCCGACAAGCCGCGAGAGCATACGGTGCGGGCCGAGTTCATCCTGCGCGGCAAACCCACCGCCCCACTGCGTGACGTTCCCCTCGACCCGGACCCGCTACAGCCACTGATCGACGCCGTCTCCGACCTGCGGACCGAACTCGGCGACCTGGCCGAGATACGGCTCGACATCCAGCGCGCCCCCAAGTGGGCGCTGCGGGCGCGCCGTCTGCAGCTGATGACGGACGCCCGCCGCAAGGAACGGCGCGAGACACAGCGGGCCGCCCGATGGGTGCGCCACGACGCCCACGGAATCGAGGACTCCCTGGCCTGGCACCTGCAACAGCTGGTCAGCAGCCGCGAGGGCGGGGGCGGGCGCCGCCTGGTCATGCCACCCCTCCCCCACCGGGTGGACCCCGAGGAGGCGCTGGGCAAACTCGCCGACGACGACCACCTGGTGCGCGTCCAACTGCTCGTGATGTGCGCGTCGAACACCGAAGGACGGGCCGAGGCCCGGATCGCGCAACTGCAGGCTGCCTTCGACGTGTTCGGCGGCGGCTCACGGTGGGCGATGCGCGGGTGGCGCGTGGGCCCCTGGCGGTTCGGGGCGGACCGCTGGCCCAGCCGGCACGGCTTCGAGCGCCGCTGGAATCTGGGGCACTGCCAGCCGCCCCGCCCCAACTGGGTACGCCTGCACGAACTCACCGGCCTGCTCAAGCCGCCCACCGTGCACTGCCGGCTGCCGCTGCTCGCCGGTGACCTGCCGACCTTCGAGTGGGGGAACCCGGAGTTGCTGCTGCAGGGCATCTACCAGGCACCGGACGGCCGCCGTCGCCTGGTCGCCAGCTACGCCGAAGAGACGCTGTTCGAGGTGGGGGTGGGAAAGGCGGGCGGCGGCAAGACCGAACGCGCCCTCGCGCAAGCGATCGGCTGGGCCCATGCCGGCGGAGGGATGATGTTCGTCGACCCGCACCGCGACTCCTGGCCCCGCGCCCTGCCCTTCCTCGCCCACGACCCGCTGATGCGTCGGACCGCGCTCATCGACCTCAACGCCAACGGACCCGCCCCGCAGGTCAGTTCATGGAATCCGCTCGCCATGCACCAGGGCCAGGTGGCGCACGAGGTCGTCGAGGCCACCGCCGACGCGTTCGCGTCCGCGCTCGGCTGGGACGATGCCAGCGCACCCCGCGCGCTGACCATCCTCACCGCCGCCCTGGCGGTGCTGGTGGCGGTCAACGACACCGCGTGCCGGGCCGGGCGGCCCGAGGACCAGGCCACCATCTTCCACCTGCGGGCCCTGCTCACCGACCCGGCCTTCCGCACCGCGGCGCTCACCGGGGTGGAAGGAAGTCTCGACGACGAGACCCGCTCCTGGTGGCAGACCGTGTTCCCGACACTGCCCCTCGACGCCTTCGCCGTCGTCCTCAACCCGATCACCCGCCTCGCCGCCAACCCCGTCACCCGCGCCTTCCTCGGCCAGGGCGCCGGTGTCTACAACATCCGCTCGGCCATGGACACCCGGATGATCGTGTGGGTGTGCCCGGGCGGCAACGGACCCACCGACCGGCTCATCACCGCGCTACTCGCCCGCGACCTGCTACGGGCCGTGCGCTCCCGCCGCGACACCCCACCATCCCAGCGGGTGCCGTTCCGCCCGTACTTCGACGAACTCATCACCCTGACCGGGGCCGCCCCGGAGACGATCGCCTCGATGTTCGAGGACTTCCGCAAGTACAAGGTCCACGTCCACGGCATGACCCAGCTGCTGGCCCGCCTACCCATCCCGGTACGGCTCTCCCTCCTCCAGAACGCCTCCACCCTGGCGTCCACAGCCGGCTCACAGCCCGCCATCGCACCCATCACCGCGGAATGGGGAGAGCGCCCCGGCCCGGACATCGTCGCCACCCTGGACCGGTACGAGCACTACCTGTCGCTGACGGTCCACGGCCGTCGTGTCGGACCCTTCCGGATCACCGGCCCCCACCTCGACGAGATCTTCGCCGACTACGCCCGTCCCCGCCACGCGGCAGCGCTGGAACACTCCGCCCAGGCCATGGCCGCCACCGCGCCGCTGGGCCAGCTCACCACCCGTGCCGCCGACCAACTCGACCGTGTGAACGCCTTCCTGGCCCAGCACACCCCCACCACCCCGCCAGCCGCACGACGGCAGAAGCACGGATACCAATGACACCGAGCACTTCGCCACCCGCCGCACGGAGGAGGGCCCGCCCGTGACCGCTACCGGCCCGAAGACCCGGACCACGACGGGACACACCCCAAGTCCCGCCGAGCCGCTGCCGCATCAGCTCCTGGCCGCGGTGACACAGACCCGGTGGTGACGACCGGTCAACTCCACAACCTGCTGCGGCCCGACACGGAGCGCCAGACCGTCTCCGCGCCGCTGAGCAAACTACGCCCCGAGGTTCGGTTGGCTATGCGGTGCTGCCGCGGTCCCACCGGACCCGCGCCTGGTCCCTGACCGGCGAAGGCGCCCGGCTGGTCAGGGACTTTCCCGAACTCCGAGGCCGCCCGCCCCATCCGATCGCCTCGGCCACGGCCGCCTCGCTCAAAACTCCGCACACCCTGACCGTGATCCGCACCCACCTCGCATTCGTCACCGACGCCCGCAGACACGGCGACGAACACGGACACCTCGACTGGACACCCGAGGTCGCGCATCCACTCAGCGACGGCGACAAACTCATCACCGACGCGGTGATGCACTACACCCTTATCAGCGACGACCAGCGCACCAAGCTCAAGGCGTTCGTCGAGGTCGACCGAACCACCATGAGCAGCGAACGGCTCGCATCAAAGCTGATCGAATACACGGGCTGTGGTCGCACCAACCACAGCCCGCCGGACGCCAGCGTCCACGGCAGCCAGCCGCTCCCGATGCCATCTGGCTGCGCGGGTATCCCATCTTCCCCCGCATCCTGTCCGTCCTCACCGAAGCCACCCGCCACGTCTCGACAACCGGATTGACGACCTCCAGGCCATGACGGCACAGCACCCACTCGTCAGCACACTGGCCCGGAACGTACCCCTTGGCGCCGCCACCTCGACGATCTCGAAATGAACGGACCACCCGCGTCGGTTATGGGCGCTTTGGCCAGCGGCACACCACAAAGCTGTATCGAGCTACCGACGCACAACACGAACAATTGAAGGTGACGGTGCTCAATACATCGACGTGCGGATTCACGTCGCGACCTGCGGCATCTGGGTGGTTCTTCAAGAATATTGTTTCGTCCCGGGACGGAAGGCGTATTCTGCGGCGGGTGACCGATGCCGTAGCAGTGGACGAAGTCTCGAAGATCGTCCTCGATAAGGATCTTCCGACAGTCGCCGATGCCTTCGATCTTGGTGAGGTCACTGAGGCTCCCCGGTACCTGGCGGACGGCCTGATGAACCGCAACTGGCACATCGGCACTGGTCGGGGCCGCTTCGCGGTGAAACAGATCATCGACGTTCCGCTGGAGACCGCTCGCCGTAACCTACGGGCTCTCTCCGCGCTGGCCGCCGATGGTGTCCCGGTCTGCAAGCCGCTGACCAGTGGCAACGGGGACACGGTGGCGGAGGTCGACGACCGTGGGTACTGCGTCATCGAGTGGGTGGATGGCGTGCACGTACGCGGCACCGACCTGCCCCTTGACCAGGTGGCCGATCTCGGCCAGCGCCTGGGGCACATTCATCAGTCCCTGGCCGCGGACGCCCCCGCTCCGGTCCCGGCCAAGCCGCCGCTGGCGGAGGTCACTGATGCGAGGAAGGCTACGGAGAGCGCTGACCGTTACCTGACGGTCATCGCCGCCCAGGGTTCCCTGACTGCGTTCGATCGGGACGTCGTAGACGCGTTGGAGCAGCGCAAGAAGCTTCTCGGCAAGTACGCCGGTCTCCGCCCGGACGGCGATGTGCCGGCCGGTCCGTACGGCTGGACTCATGGTGACTTTCAGTACCGCAATATCGTGCGACGAGGCGGCGAGGTGATCGCGGTCCTGGACTGGGACCGGTTGCGGGTGCGTCCGTTTGCCGAGGAGGTCGTACGCACCGCGCAGGTGCAGTTCGGCGTCGCGGGCACCTTCGATCTGGAACGGGTGCGCGCGTTCATGGCCGGCTACCGGCGGGTTGTTGACCTGTCCAGCGCGGACCTGGCTGACGGGGTGCGGCGGCTGTGGTGGAAGCGGATGACCGATTTCTGGCAGCTCAGCTTCCACTACAAACGCGGCGACCATGGCTTCGACGACCTGTTCCTGGATGACGAGGCTCTTTTGGGGTGGTGGACGGAGCGGCTGGATGAGGTTCAGGACGCTATGACGGGATGACCCCGGACTGTGCGAGCTGGGGCAGGCACGGCCGGGTGAATGGCAGCGCGTGCTCGCGGGCTCTTTCGCCCAGCAGCGGGTCTCCCGGTGCCTGGATCGCGTCGGCCCATGTCGCCACGTCGGCGTCGCCGGACAGGACGAGGCCGCCATCGCCGATCGCCTCCGGGATGCCGCCGCGGTCGGCGCCGAGGCTCGGCAGTCCCTTGAGCGCCGCTTCGATGATGACGCGGGGAAAGGCGTCCTCGACGGCGGAGGGCACCAGCAGCAGCCGGTGGCGCTCGTACAGCGTATTCATGTCGTAAGTCCGGCGTACGTAGGTGACGTTGGGATAGCGAGCGAAGTCACCGTACGTGTCCCACCAGCCTTCGACCAGAGTGAACGGCTGGTCGGGCAGATGCTCCAAGAGCTCGTGCAGGAGGGCGGCGCCCTTCTGGACCACCGGGTTGATCATGAGGACGCCGTCGCCGGACGGGTCCGGTGACGGTTTGGGCCGGGCGAACGGCGGGTGCAGCAGCACTAAACGGGTCCCGTGCTGGGGCCGGGCGCGGGAGAGGACGAACCGGGACACGGTCAGCGCAGTATGCGGTCGGCCGTGGAGGACGTTCAGGCTGGTCGGTGAAACGGAGTGCAGCCAGGCGGCAACGTGCGTGATGCGGCGGGCCTGTGCGATGAGGCCGGCCGCGCCCTCCTGCGAGGTGATCAGCAGATCCGGTGTTAGCTGGGCGAGAGCGGCGGCGAGTGCCGAGTGAACCACGGTCTGGGGCACAGCGCGACAGTGCACGCCGTTCCACTTGTAGCGCACCTCCTGGTGTCCTTCGACGCATGGAACTCCGTGGGCGGCGAGATGTCCACGCAGGGTGGGCAGCTCGTTTTCGCCGTTCCAGGGTGCTTCGTAAGAGCCGAGGTAGGCCACGGTCCAGCCTGCGGCGGCGAACTCCTCAGCGAGGAGCTGCTGGGAGACTTCGGCTCCGCCGATCAGCAGCGGAGGCGGTGTGCGGCGCCAGGCGAACAGCACGGTCGGCATCGTCATCAGTTCCCCACTTCGACCAGTGCCCGCACAGACTGCGCGACGCTGTGCGCGGGTCCGTCGGCGGGGACCACGGTGATCTTGCCGGTGATGGGCGGTTCCAGTTTCTCGGTGAAGTAGGCGCGGGTCTGGGCGAGGAAGTCTGGGTCGTGCAGGAAGTACTCGGCCTCCTCTCCGGCCGCGGCCCGGCGTCGCCGCAGCGTCTGAGCGGACACATCCAGGTAGATCGTGTGGTCCGGCCGCAGGTGGGGTAGCTCCTCCAGCCGACTGCGGATCTGCTTGTGGACGCCGAAATCGTAGAGGCGGTCCATGGCGTACGCGTGGGCCATGAGGGTGTCCACCGACCGGTCCAGGATGACCGGGCGCCTGGGGTTGAGGGCAGCCTCCGCGGCGCGGTCGGCCTCGGCGGACATAAACGTCTCGAACGCGGCGAACTGCTCGGCCGCCGAGAGGGTACGGGGCGACGGGATCTCATGGACGGGCCGGATGTGCCGAACGTAGCAGCCGAAGAAGAGGGTGTCGGCGAGTGCTGGAGTCTCGCGGAGGTGGCGGATCACGGTGGTCTTGCCAGCGCAGGAGGGGCCTTCCAGGGCGACGATGGTCACGAGGTCGCCAGGCGGTAGAAGCGTTCGGCGAACTGGGGACTGGCCGTTTGGTCGAGGAGGTCGGCGGCGACCGTCCAAGCGTGGCGGATGGGCTTGTACATCTTGGAGATGGGCTGGATCTGGGAGCTGTGCAGGTGGAGCAGGGTGAGCTTGTCGAGGAGCACCCTGGTGATGTCCGTCAGTTCGGGCACCAGGCTGGTTCCAGTCCGGGTCCGGAACAGATGCTGGTCGCAGCCTGTGAGGGCGTAGGTGGACCAGAAGGCGAGGTCTTCGAAGAACCAGCGGCATCCCAGGCGGCGTGCGGCCTCGTGTACGAGGAGGTGATCGGGATGGCGGGTCACCGCTGCGGGGGCGAGGAGTTCGGCACCGTCGTACTGGGACAGGACTGCGGCGAGGTTGTGGGTGATGTCGTCCAGGCGGCCATTGTCGCGGGCGCGGTAGGGGCGGACGGCGTCCTGATAGCCGAGGAGGTGCCGTCGGCCACCGAAGGCCCGCAGTGTGGCGGCGCCTTCTCGTGCGCGCAGAGCGGAGACGGCTTCCGCGCTCGGGTACTTGGCCTCCAGGACGGGGTCGACGGTGGTGGACCGGGTGAAGACAGTGACCACGGTCAGCGGACGAGGTTTGGCGAGGAAGTGCCCGGAGGCGGATAGGGCGAAGTCGTCGTGGTGCGGTTCGATGACCACGACCGGGCGGCCGGCAGGGAGGCGCTCTTCGATGAGGTAACGCACGCCGCTGTGCGGGGCAGTCACGTACAGGACGGGGGCCTTGGCGGTGCGGCGAGTCAGTTGCTCCTGCCAGGCCAGATGGGCAGCTATCAGGTCGGTGGGGAAGGTGTAGATGCCCTCGGTGTCGGGAGCGGGCAGTGTCGGCACGGGGCGGGCCTCCGGGGTGGTCAGCGGACGGTGGACTGGTACCAGTGCCGCCAGAACGCGGCGGAGTGCGGGCGCAGGCGCGCAGTGACCGGGTTTTGCCACCACACCATTCGCCACGTGGACCACTGGTCGTAGCGTCGGGTGGAGGGCTTCACCCGCAATGTGTCGACAAGGGCGACGGGCCGGTGGGTAAGGTCGCCGAGCTGGCGCAGGCGGGCGAAGAACTCCATGTCCTCGCTCATGAACCAGTCGGTGCGGTAGCCGCCGAGCGCGCGGAAGGCTTCGGCAGTGCAGAACTGGTCCACGCCCTGGGCGCCGCGGTGGCGGCGTCGATAAGCGTCCCAGTAGCGGCACAGCAGCCGGGCTCCAAGCCGCCGGGGGGTGTAGAGCGGTGGGATCGCGCCGCCGACATGCCGGCCGGAGTTGAGCAGGTTCATGACGGTGGTGACGGCCTCTGCCGGGATGGATACGTCGGCGTCGATGAAGAACAGGTAGCGGCCCTGGGCGACGGCGGCTCCGGTGTTGCGGACGGTGCCGATGTTGCGCGCGCTCTCGCGTACGACGCGGGCGCCGAGATTGGTGGCAACCAAGGTGGTGGCGTCCTGGCTGTCGTTGTCCACGACGATGATCTCGCCCGCCTCGCCGCTCGTCTCCTCCCACAGGTGGAGAGACGTGAGGATGGTAGGCAGGTGGCGGGGCAGGTAGTCGGCTTCGTTGAACGCCGGGATCACGATAGACAGGGCGGGGACGGTCATCGCCTGCTGCTCTCCTTCAAGGGGGTGGCCATGCGGAAGAGGTGCGGGGTGCGCTCGACGGCGCGGATCAGACGCCTGGCCCACCGGGCACGGTCGGCTCCGTCGCTGGATCGGTCGGCGCAGACCCAGCAGCGCACCGTGTGGAAGGCGACCGATGCATCCACGAGATCGGCATCCAGCGGCCGACCGTAGGCGCCGGTGACCTGTTCCCGGTCATTGCTCTCCACGGCGCCGGTGACGGTCAGGGTCTGGGCTACGTCGAATTCCGGGACGCACGGGCCGCTCTGTGCGAAGTCGACGACGTGCAGCAGTCCGGCCGTGGGGCCGTGTTCGGGGATGACGATGTTGTCGCCGTGTAGATCGCCATGGCCCGTCACCATCAGGGACGGGTCCGCGCACCGCTCGGCCATGATGTGGAGGGCCGGTTCGAGTCGGTTCATCACGGTGCGCGGGCTACGGCGGTCGAGCCAGGCGACGTGCTCGGCGAACGGCCGGACCGCAAGCCCCGGTGTAGGAGGGATCTCGTGGAAGCGCCCCAGGAGAGTGCCGAGATGTCCAAGCCCCTGGGCTCGGGGGAGCCGGTCGGCCTTGATGGCGCCGTCCAGCGTGAGGGGGCCCAGATCCGTGGTGACGATCGCCTTCGCCTGATGGCCGGGGACGGGGCCGCAGCCCAGTACCGCGGGGACGCGGACGAACCCGGTCACCGCCTCGATCATGCGCCCCTCGGTGATCGCATTGCGGCTCGCACTGTCGGTGAACACCTTGACGACCACGCGACGCCCATCAGTCAAAGACACCCGGTAGACGGCCGACCTCGACCCCAGCTTCAGGCGCCTGGCCCCCGCCGCCCCTGTCGAGAGCAGTGCCGAGCAGGCACGGGCAACCACGGGCTCCACGCCTAACCGCCCCGTCATCTCACTCCTCCACCGACGACCTCGATACCCAGTTCGCCCATGCAGTTGAGGTGACGGACGGTCGCCCGCAGATGGATCCGGTACTCGGCGACGTCCTCCGTAGCCGGGCAGCCGGACAGCCAGGGCTTCTCGGGGCCGACGAAATGCACCAGCACCGCGTCCGGGTCCGCCCGCACCGGCCGGTCGACCACCCGCCGCACCCAGTTGCCGCGCTCGCCGAACCGCCCCAGTTCGAACCGGTTGAACACTGCGTCGACTGGCTGCACCGCCCGCGAGGAAAGCAGCCACAAGTTCAGCGCGTCCTGGTCGTTGTGCAGGATGTGCTGGCGGCCCCTAACGAGCGCCCTCTGTACTCCGGCGCGGAGAGAAGACAGCATCGTCACCGGCATCCACAGCACCCCGGCGTTGAAGTAGGCCCGCTCCCGCAGGTGTGGCCACCGCTGTTCCACTCCGGGCAGTGCATGGCCCGTTCCGCCGACGCGCGGGTTGAACTCGTCCTGCACGGCGCCCAGCCGGCCAGGGGCCAGTGCATCGAGCGGGGCCGAGAGATCACCGCGCACCAGGACGTCCGCGTCCAGATAGATCAGGTAGGGACGTTGGACGAAACCGGCGGTGAAGTGGAACCGCAAGTAGGTGGTGATGCTGATGTACTCGGCGTCAGCCATCCGGGAGGCGGCCGAGGGAACGCGCCATCGGATGTCGAACGAGCCGAAGCCGAGACGGCGAGCGAAATCCGCCAGCGTCACAGCGTGGGCGGGGCTCAGGTCCAGGGCCAGGACGCGCAGGGCCACGTCCCGGCGCGCTCGCGGGGCCAGCCCGTCGGCCACGGAAGAGACCGTGGCCAGCGCGGGCAGCATGTACCGCTCGTCGACACATAGGCCGATCGCGTACACCGAAGTCCTCCAGAAATGAAGTGGGAGACGGGCCACCTGAAGGAGGCTCGCCGTCACGCTGTTCAGGCGGGTGGCGGGACGGCAGGCGTGACGCCCTCGCCGGGTAGCGGGTGCGACGTCTCCCTTCCGGGTGTCGTACACGACGGTCGGGCCTACGCCGGGTTGTGTGCTCCGCCGCGCCCGCGCAACTTCACGCCGTCGTTCAGAAGGCTGCGGCGGACAGCTCCGAACGAGCGGCCCGTGTGCTCTTCGATGTCGCGGATAGATGCACCCAGGCCGTACGCGTTCACCACACGCCGCGTGAATTGAACGGCCGCATCACCCGTGAGGTACGTACGGGACTGGTACGGGATGGGCAGGTGGTTCAACTCCTGCTTCCACGGAGGTTCCTGCGCCTGATCGGCCGTCGCAGGAACGCTGCTGGGCGTCGTGAACGCCGTCATGAGGCAATGCCCTCTTCCGCTCCTCCTGTGGTGGAGTACGCGTAGCCGTCGGCGGGGCCTGCCGGTGCAGAACTCTGGTGAACCCGAGCGCCGGCCGCCTCGGGGGACAGGACACGCTGTAGTGCGGAGAGGCTGAACGTGGCGAGCACCGGGGGGTGGTCGGAGGCCGCGATCACGTCGTCGTTGACCACGACCTTCAGGCTGATCAGGCACCCCGCGACCTGCGGGGTCGCAAGAACCCAGTCGATCCGTTGTCGTGATCCCTGGTTGGTTTTCCACAGCGACGCCGTCGGGTCGAGGGCTGTCTCCTGACCAAGCGGGCCGGTCGCGGCGTGGTGGGCCAGGTCGACGAAGACGGGCGGGTGTCCCGCGTGCTCGCCGCAGAGGATCTCGTGCGCAACGGTGTCGGAGACCCGCTTGCCGTCCCGGACGATCGTGCGGTGCTCGAAGTGGCTGCGGTCCTCGACCTCGGACCAATCAGGCAGCGGAGTACGGTCGTTCAGACGGTGCGGATAGGAGTTCCCGTCGCCTCCGATGATCGCTGCCATGCCCGGTTTCCCCAGCGTGGTCAGCCGCTTCGCCTCCCGCGCGCGTGTTGCCGGGTCCCACGAGCACAGGTGGAACGATCCGAGGCTCAGTGCCTGCGTGGTGCCCTTGATGAGGACCACCGGGTTGCACACCGGGTGCCACAGATTGGTGCCGTGCTCGTAGTGGTTGGTCGGCTGGCACACCTCGTAGTCCACGTACACGCCGGTCGGGTTGGCGGATTCCGAGGTGGCGGTGGCAAGGAACGGGAAGTGGTGGCCGAGCCGACGTGCCTCGTTCCAGACCATGCTCTGGCCGTCCCGGTCGGCGCGTGTCAGTTCCTGCCGGAGCAGTACATGCGGCTGGACGGCGTCCAGGACGTCCATGGCCAGGTCCCAGCGCGCGGTGGAGCCGTCCTTGTCCACCCCGTTGTGCTCGATATTCCACGAGAGGACACGAAACTCATCCTTGGGACTGCTCAAGTTTTCTCCCTGATCAGTTCGGGCCCCTTTCTGCCCCCGGCACCGTCATGCTGAGGAGAGAAAGGGTGTTTGTGTGATGGGTGCAGGCTCAGTGGTGCGTTTGGTCGGTGGTGGTAAACGGAGCGAAGGCCTCGACGTCGTAGCTGGGGAGCTGGCCCCAGGGACAGATATGTGTGTTGAATCGGGCGGCCAACTGGGTCAACCCGAACAACAACTCCAGGACGACCTGGTCGATGCGCTCTTCTCTGGCGGGGAGGCTGTTCATACGGCCTCTTCCCTTCTGTTTTGCGGCCCTGTTCCCCCGCGCGAGGCGTTGGACTTCCGCGGGGCTGCCGCGCGCGGAAGTCAGGCGGAGGCCCGGTCGGGAAGCACTCCCGAGGAAGGCTTCTGTTCGGGCGCGGGAGCCGCAAACAGACCCTTTTGGGAAACGTGATTAAGGAGGAGTTGCTTTCTCTTGAGTTGCCCGAGTGCCTTCTGAACGACGACATTACTGACGCCGAATTCGTCAGCGAGTACCTTCAGGGTGGGCAGTCTCGCTCCGGGCGGGTATGTGCCGTCGGTGAGTCTCTTCGTCACGACGGCCCGGATGTGCGCAGCATTTGTGACACCAGGCTGGAGAATGGTCCAGGTCTCTTGCCCACCGCCCCCGACGCTCACGCGATGTGCGGACTCGGCTGACGGAGCGCGTGGGTCCGTCACGACGGTGCCCAGTCCCATCAAGGTCACCATCAGTCCGGCATCGGCCAGACGTCTGACGGCCTGCCGGACTTTCCACAGGGGGATGCCGAGTTCCTCGCTGAGCCGCGCGAAGGGGGGAATCTTCGTGCACACCGTGTAGGTGCCGTCAGCTATCCGGGCCCGCAATATCCCCTCGGCCCGATCTTGGTCAGTCCGGTCCGGACTCCTTCCGGCTGGTAGGCCGGCAGGGACAGCCGCGGGGGCGGCAGGATCGAGGACGTATGTACCCACAGAGGAGAACGAGGCGATGAGTTTGTCCGCGATCATACGGGCGGCCACGGTCTGTACCACCGCGCCCGAGACGCCGAACTCGGCCATCAGCGCCCGCTGGCTCGGCAACCATGTCCTCACGGGGTAGGTACCGTCGGCCAGCCGCGTACGCAGAGCCTGCTCCACGCGCGCGACGCCATCGGCGTACCGCGTTCCGCCGTTGTCAGGGGCAGGACGGGCAGGGGCGCAGCGCGTTGGTCGCGATGCGGTCCGTCTGTCCGGGACGGAACCGTCGGGAGCTGCCGTCGGATCTCGGCGGGGCGAGAGGAGGTCAGGCATGGAGGGAGCCCTGCTCGATGCGGCGGGTCCAGGCTTCAGGGGCGGCGATCTCTTCTGCTGTGGGCAGGAGCGACAGGTCGTTCCAGACGTGGTTGACAACGCCGGTGCCGTGGGCCGCGACAGCATGTCCGATGAGGTGGGCCCCCTGCTCGTAGGCATCACGGCTGGGGACGAGGCGGCGGATGATGTCACGGTTGTGCAGGCGGTAGCGCCAGGACTTCCGTGCTTGCCGATGATCGGCCGGTGTGCCGAGAAGCTGCGTGGTGGCCTGCTGGTCGGCCCACGTCGCGTGTCCCTCCAGGACGGTCGAGACACTGCATGGTGGCGCGGGGGTCCCACGTTTCTGCAGGAAGAAGCTGTCCCAGACCGTGCCGCCGTGGGCTTCCGCCTGCATCTGATGGACCAGTTCATGGGCGATGACCTGGTGGAGAGAAGGCTCGTCGGCCAGCACACCACAGTGGCGCAAGGCCCTCGGGGCGATGATCGTCTCCCACCGAGTGTCGGCGGCCTGCTGGGTCGCGGCGGGCACCAGAGGCCAGAGCAGGACAGGGACAAACGCCGCGATCTTGAGCCCGACCCGGACTGCCGTGATTTCTGCCGACGTCAGGTCGAGGTCGGCGAGGTCACGGGCGAAGGTGCGGTGCCGGTTCTGCCGGAGCTCTTCCCGCCATGCCTTGGGGGTCAGCAGGCGGACGCGGACCTCCGGGGGAAGGGGAAGGCCGGTTATCTCCTGCACCGTCGGCGCCACCCGGTGAAGGATCGCGGAGACCTGATCGGCCAGGTCGGGGTGGCCGTGGGTGTCGTCAACAACGGTGAAGCGGCAAGGGATCACTGATCGTCCTGTCGGGAGAGCTGGTCGTGGTAGTGCGCTGAGCGGCGAGATCACCAGTTGTGGGATGCGCGTCCGCTTGGCTTCATCGGCCCCTTCGCTCCCCGGCCACCGTCAAGGCCCGGGGAGCGAAGGGCGTCTGTGGTGGAGTCCTCCCCGCCGCCGGACGGGAGTTGGGGCTCCGAGCCTGGCAACGGGGAGGGGGAACCGCGCGCGGCAGTGGACTGCGACGGGGCTGCCGCGCGCGGGAGTCAGGCGGAGGCCTGGTCGGGAAGCACTTCCGAGGAAGGCTTCCGTTCGGGCGCGGGAGCCGCGAACAGGGCCTTCTGTGAAACGTGGTTGAGGATGAGGCGCTGTTCCTTGAGTTGCCTGAGTGCGTTCCGGACAGGGCTTTCGCTCACGCCGAACTCTTCAGCGAGTGCACTTCGGGTGGGCAACCTTGCTCCGGGCGGGTACGTTCCGTCGGACAACCTCTGTGTCACGACATCCCTGACGTGCGACGCAGGGGTGACACCTGGCCGGGGAATGAACCAGGTCTCCTGCCGACCCCCCACGTTTACGCGGTGTCTGGACCCGGTTGACGGAGCTCGTGGATCCGTCACGACGGTGCCCTGTCCCATCACGCTCATCATCAGTCCGGCATCGGTCAGTCTCCGAACGGCCTGACGGACTTTCCACTCATGGACACCGAGTTCCTTGCTCAGCCGTTTGAGGGCGGGGATCTTGGTGCCCACTGTGTAGGTGCCGTCCGCCATCCGGGCCCGCAGTACCTTCTCGACCCGGTCCCGCCCGGTCATATCTGGTCCGAGTCGCTCTGGCCGGCTGGCAGGGTCGGCGGGATCGAGGACGTAAGTACCCCTAGAGGGCACCGAGGCAATGAGTTTGTCAGCGATCAGTCGGCTGATCACGGCATCGACCACGAAGCCCGTGACGCCGAACTCGGACCTCAGTGCCGGCCGGGTCGGGAACAGTGTCCTCACGGGGTAGGTGCCGTCGGCCAGCCGCGTACGCAGAGCCTGCTCCACGCGCGCGACACCAGCGCGGAGCACGGTGGGAGCCGCGGTGCGCTGGGAGGTCAGTTGCTTGGACCGGGTAGCGAGATCAGGCACGGAGGAACCCCCGTTCGCGGTCGATGTCCGTGACCTGACCGCGCTCTGCGGCGATCTCGATCTCGGCGGCACGGGCGTAGTGGGCGACGACTTCGGGGCTGACCGCGTGCCGGGCGATGTGGCTCTCCCGGAAATCGGTCAGCGCCTCGTCAAGGGTGCGGGGCACCGGGAGCGAATCGACGTCGTCGTACGCGTCGCCGGTGACCGGCTCCGGCAGCTTCGGGTGCCCGGTCAGGCCGTGGTTGATTGCCGCGATCACGGCTGCGAGAACGAGGTAGGGGTTGGCGTCGGCGCCCGCCAGCCGTACTTCCAGCCGTGTGTTCTCACCGTGGCCCGCGACGCGGACGGCGCAGGTGCGGTTGTCCACCCCCCACGTGTAGTTCGTGGGGGCGAAGGAGCGGCGGGCGTAGCGTTTGTAGGAGTTGGTGGTGGGTGCGTACAGCGGTGCGAGGTGCGGCAGGGCGTCGAGCAGCCCGGCGACGGACTGGTGGAGGCGTTCGGGCAGTTCGTCGTGGGATCGCGGGGTGAAGACCGGGTCGCCGTCGCGCCAGAGGGATACGTGCAGGTGCAGGCCGGAGCCGACGCCGGTCTGTGGGGCGGCCATGAACGTGGGCGTCATGCCGTGGCGGGCGGCGATGTGGCGGGTGGCTTGCTTGTGGACGGTGTAGGTGTCGCAGGCGCGGACCGGGTCCCCGTACGGCCAGGTCACCTCGATCTGGCCGGCGGCCCCCTCGGTTTTGACCGCCTCGACCGGAGTACCGGCCTGGGCCAGGGCGTCCTGGAGGTCGTGGAAGAACGCGCGTAAGACCGTCGGGTGCTCCAGTGCGTAGTCGAGGTTGTAAGGCGAGGCGGGCGTCAGTCCCTGGTACCCGGCGTCGCGGATCTGGGCTTCGGTGCCCTGGTACAGCACGACCTCACTCTCGACACCGACCTTCACGTCCAGGTGGTGCCGAGTACGGAGGACCCTCAGCTGCTCGCGGAGCATCCGGCGCGGGGCGACGTCGACGGCAGTGCCGTCGGGATTCTCGAAGTCACCGAGCACGAGGACGGTGCCGGGCAGATAGCTCAGCCGTCGGATGGCCTTCTGGTCGGGGACGACGTGGAGGTCGCCGTACCCGGTGTGCCAGCCCGCGAGGCCGAAGCCGCCCGCTGTGTTCATGTCCACGTCCGAGGCAAGGACGTACGCGCACATCTCCGGGCCAGCTGGGAGTTGGGCCAGGAAGTGCACGGAGTCCAGGATCTTGCCCTTGAGGCGGCCCATCATGTCCGGGACGCCGACCATCACCGCAGTGATCTCCCCGCCGGTCACGAGGGTGGTGAGTTCGTCGACGGAGAGCAGTCCCACGGACTGTGCCGTCGGGTCGTGCTGGGGATTCTGGCTGGTCATCAGACCACCCGGCTGGAGAGGTCGGCCTGCTGGGAGGCGCTGCCGAGCGTGGGGATCTGGTACTTGCGCCGTCCCTGGGTGATCCAGGTCAGCCAGGCCAGGAACAGGGCCGCCAGCAGGGTCACGCCCGCGTAGTTGAAGGTCTCGGTGGTGATGGGCGAGACCTGGGGCAGGCAGAACACGAGGGTGATGGACCCGGCGTAGAGGACCGCGGCGATGCCGACCGGGCGGCGCGCCTTGTCGAGGGTCCACGGGCCGGGCTTGTAGCTGCTGCCCTTGCGCAACGCGAGGAAGACGGGGATGGCGTAGGCGGGGATCATGCCGACAGCGTTGATCGCGGTGATCGCCCCGTACGCGGCGGGCGACTTCAGGGCGGGAATCGCCAGGAGGAAGGGGACTGCGACCGACAGCCACACAGCGAAGATGGGGGTTTGGGTGCGGGGTCTGACGTATCGCCAGGTGTTCCAGCCTGGCAGGGCCTTGTCCCGGGAGAACGCGTACACCATCCGGCTGGCTGCGGCGGTCTCCGCGTTGCCGCAGAACAACATGGCGACGATGACGACGAGCAGGAGGGCTTTCGCGCCGCCGACGCCCAGGACGTCGAGGAAGATCTGCGCGGGCGCCGCACCGGTGGTCGTGTTCAGGGTGGCGTCGTAGTCCTGGATGGCGAACAGCATGCCGACGAGCAGGCCGAACCCAGCGACCCAGGAGACGATGATGGCGCGCACGATGCCCCGTGGGGCGGCCATCTGGGCCTGCTTGGTCTCTTCCGACAGGTGGGAGGAGGCGTCGTACCCGCAGAATGTGTAACCGGCCAGGAGGCAGCCGATCAGGCACACATACAGCGTGCTGTCGAAACCGGTGCCGTTGTTGAAGTGCGTGAACACGAACTCGGCCGACTGGTGCTCGACAGGGGCGAAGGCCAGCAGTCCGACGATCAGCGCGACGCCTCCGAGCTGCCACCACACGGAGATCGAGTTGAGGACGTTGACGACGTGCACGCCGAACGTGTTGAGGGCGCCGTGCAGCAGCAGGATGCACGCGAAGATCACCATGGTGGTGCCGGGCGACGGTGTGATGCCCCACTGGAGGTTCGCGAAGGCGGCGATGAACGAGGCGGCCCCGTAGTCGATACCGGCGATGGCACCCAACAGGCCGAGGAGGTTGAACCAGCCCGTCACCCAGCCCCAGCGGGGTCCGCCGAGGCGGTGGGCCATGTAGTACAGGCCACCTGAGGTGGGGTAAGCGGAGGTGACGTCGGCCAGGGACAGGCCCAGCAGGAGCGTCCCCAGACCGACAGCGGCCCAGCCGCCGAGCATGATCGCGGGGCCGCCGGTTTTCATGCCGAACCCGAACAGGCTCATGCCGCCGGCCAGGACGCAGATGACGGAGAAGGAAATCGCGAAATTCCCGAAGGGTCCCATCCTGCGGGCCAGTTCCTGCTTATAGCCGTGCTCGGCCAGGGCGGCAGCATCATCCAGCCCAGCGTGGGCTGCTTTTCTCGGAGACACCGAAGACATTCCTCTGATCGAAAGGGGTGCAAATGGGTGGTGCGGAAAGGCGTGTTGCTGCAAGGGGGGCCCGGCACTTCATCCGGCTGGGGGCTCCTGCCTGAGGGCGAAGGCACGGGCGCGGCAGAACTCGCCCTCCCAGTCCCCGCTCTCGCTGAGCTGCGCCCAGGGCGCGGCGGTGGCGTAGGCGCCGATCTGCCGGAACACCCGGCCCGCCGAACCCGTCAGCCCCGACTTGACCAGGGCGTACGCCAGATGGTTGAGATCGGCCAGCGACCAGGCCGGCCGCTGCTCAGGAGGCAGCTTCACAAGGGGGGAGAACCAGGAATCGCGTGCCCTGCGGGCCGCGTTCTGGACGGACTCGGTACCCCAGTACCCGATCAGCCCGCGCCTGTAGCGGGCGCCCGCCTGCCGCCGGTAGTCCTCCACGTACGCGTACAAGGGCAGGACCAGCAGGGGAGACCCGAACGGGGCATCGCGCGACACCCACCGGGCAAAGCCCATCGCTCCTCCCCCGCGGGCGTGCAGACACTGAAGCACCCGGTGATGGGCCTCCCGGCTGTGCGGCGGATCGAGGCGGTTCGCCCAGTCCAGCAGCGTCCACGGACCCCGCGGCAGCAGGGAGTCCGAGGACTGCTCCCAGTTGTCCCGGTAGAGCGGATAGCGCGGGTCCGCGTCCAGCTGCGCGAGCGCCAACAGGCACACCGCCCACACCGGGTCCAGTGGCAGCCTGTCCCGCGCGACGTCGCATGCCTGGCGTGCGGCATCACTGGCCCGCCGTACGTCCCGGCTGTTCGGACGCGCGGCCTGAAGGTCCAGAGCCCGCTGAGTCAGAACTCGGGCCCGCATCATGGCCGCGGTCCCGGAAGCCGGTTCCTCCGCACACCAGGCTGCAACGGCGTCGCTCTGTGCCGCGAGCGCGAGAACCTGACTGCGCGACGTACGCAGCGCCCTGTCGGGGCCGGTGGCGGCCAGCAGGTCCCGGGTCGACAGCCACCGGCCCAGCAGGAGGTCTTCCAGTGCAAGACGCAGTGCCTCGTCGGTTCCGGCCGGATGGGTGATCAGGGGCATGTCAGTGGGGGGCATCGGTACACCCCCGCATCAGGATCCGGCGAGGGGTTTCAGGCAGGAGCGAGCCCTGACCTGGCGTGTGTAAGGGGGACATGGGGCGAAGTCCTCAAAGAGCAGGGGGTGAAGGCCACCGGGTCGCGGGGCGATCCTGGGGAGGCTCGGCTGACAGCCGCGGCCCGGCGGCCGGTCAGTGGGAGTCAGCAGCCGAAGGGCCGAGCCGGACCTGAACGGTTTTCTTGTCCCCGTCGGCGGAAGGTCTCCAGCTGGTCGTGCCGCCAAGCTCCCGTACGCGGGGAAGTCCCGTGCTCTTCTGCGCGGAGACGCCCTCGATGAATCTGGGGAACTCTGGGCTCGGGTCCGTCACGGAGATCAGGAGTGTCTCGTCCTCGGCGACGGTCAGATCCAGCACGATGGCGCCTGCGGGGTGCTGCGGCCCGACGTGCTCAACGGCGTTCTCTACCAGCTCTGCGACGACATCGGTTGCGTCTTCTTGGTCTCCCGGCCAGCCCATCATCGTGAATCGCGTACGGGCGTATGTACGTGCCGCCCTTACAGCATCTGGCCGGGTGGAGAAACTGCAACTCCAGTTCTGCGGGCGTACAGGCCGGAGCGGAGCTTCGGTGGAGCGTTCGTCTACGCCTGAAGCCGCGGCGGGTTCCATGTCGTCGTCCTTCGCACAAGGGGTCGTTGGCGATGGAGTCGACGAGGAAATTGCCTCAGCCGTCCTCGTCGTTAGGGGAATCTCCGAGTAGGCGGTCATCGTGAGGACTCCGGGAGTGGTGCTGGACCAACTCGTTCCGGGGTGAGCGGCACTTCACACCAAGTGGTGGTGCCGTCCTCGGAGGAACCCCAGGTGCCGCCCAGCTCGGTGACGAACGCCTCGACCAGGAACAGGCCCCGACCGCCCTCGGCATCCAAGCCGGGAGCCTTGTTGAGCTGCGGTTCCTTCGGTGAGCCGTCCTCCACGCTCAGGCGGATGGCCTGCGAGGTAGAGGACAGACGGAGACACACGGACTCGCCCTCTCCGTACCACAGGGCGTTCGTCACCAACTCGCTCACGATGAGCAGCAAGTCGTCGACAAGGCGGTCAAGCCGCCAGAACCGCAGCCTCGCTGCAACAATCCGCCGCATCTGCCCGACCCGACGCTCATCTGCCCTCGGCAGGGAGCGTCCCTCGACACGTCTCTCCCGCTCGAAATCCACCACCAGGAAGTCAGGTTCGGTCAAGGTCGCGCCAGGCGCCAGGCGGACGGCCGTCAATGTGAGTGTCACCAGAGGTCACCCCAGGCTGAGGCTTTGGGTCGTGCTGTCGGAGGCATTACGCCGACACCTTCTCCGTATCGTCGTGAAGCAGTGGCGCGTACGGCCCCGCAGCGTGGAAGTCCTGCTCCCACGCTGCGGAAGTTCCCAGTAGGAACCGGGCCGTACGCGAGCGCGGATCTTCTTGGGGCCGCTCACCAGCCCCGCCACACGAAGGCGCTCGCCGAGCACTCCGGCCTGAACGTGACTTCCGATCCGGTGCGCCCAACTACAGTGGCGCGTACGCAGGTTCATACGCAATCGAATGTGTACTGCATACGCACTGGCGCGTGAATTGGTATATGCCGGACGATGCAGTTGGGGCTGCACAGAGGGAACTCGGAGTGCGAGACTCTGAGCTCTGGTGGCAAGATCGGCAGCTCCCGTGCGTACACAGGAGACTTGAGACGCTGGAGGATGTAGTTATGGCCAAGCCGATCGGAACGACGGCACCACGGGTTGATCTCGGCATCCAGATGCGTGAGCTTCGCAAGCGAGCCGGCTTGACCATCGAGGATGCTGCGAAGACGGTTGGCGGGCTCACCTACGACAAGCTCCGACGCATCGAACTGGGCCAGAGCACGTTTCGGATGGTCGGTGACCTTCGCAAGCTGCTGGGTGCCTACGGTGTCGGAGACGACCTCGAACTGGTGCAGTCGCTTGAGGATCTCTACAAGACCCCAGCAAGTCAGGACTGGACCACCCAGTTCGGCACGGTTCTTACCGCCACCAGGACGTTCGCGGGGATCGAGTCCGTGGCCCATGCGGTCAGCGTCTATCACCCGAACGTGATTCCAGGGCAGTTGCAGACCGAGGAGTACGCGCACGCTCAGTTCACTGAGGTGCAGCCGGTCGAGGAGACGACGAGTGAGTTCGTCGTCAGCAATGTCGCGCTTCGAATGAAACGGCGCGAGCCGTATCTCCGCGACGAGGAGCCGCGGAAGCTGTGGGCGATCCTCGGGGAGAGTGCGTTGCGGCACCCCATTGGTGGTGCTTCCGTGATGCGAGGCCAGTACGACGAGATTCTTCGCATGGCCGCTCTGCCTAACGTGACGATCCAGGTGCTCCTGACGGATGCCCCGGTCAAGCGTCTCTGGAGCAACTTCATGATCCTGGACCTTGGCAGAGACCGCCCTACCACCGTGCAGGTCGACAGCGGCCTGGGGAGCGCCGTGTCGATGTCTGACAGGCCTGCCACCGTTGCCCGGTTCACCCGTTGGTTCAACACCATGATCGCCTCGGCGCAACCGCCCGAGGAAACCCCCGGATTCGTTGAGACACTGAAGCGAGAGAAGACATGATCCATAAGCACGCCGTCTCCACCGAGCTCGCCCCCGAGGGAGCCTGGTTCAAGTCCTCCTACAGCTCCGGCGAGGGGGGTGCTTGCGTCGAGATCGCCAGCCTGGCCGGACAGGTCGGCGTCCGCGACTCGAAGGTCGAGGCGGGCCCGGCCTTCCTGGTCTCCGGCATGGCGTTCACCGCGTTCATCGGCGGCATTACGGCCTGATCTAGTGTCGGCAATACGAAGCGGTGGTCCTCCTCTGGCCAGTAGGGGAGGACCACCGCGTTTTGTGGGGCGTCGATAGCCCCTCGGTCCGTACGGGTGTGACTCTAGGCTGCCCTTCGTCGTACGGCACGGAACACTCTTGTGGCGATCGGTGGTTCGTGGGGACTGCCCGGGTCGTGGATGGCATCCGTGTGGACGGTGTCGAAGCCGTGCGCGTCGCAGAGCTTGTGCCATACCGGGATGTCGAGGACCCACCGCAGCATCGTGGCCGGCGTCCCGTCCGCCTGGCGGGTGGGGATCTCGGCGGGCCGGGGCTCCGTCTCGGGAGGGCTGCCGTTGCGGTAGTGCGCGAGGGTGGAGAAGACGAGCAGTCCCCCCGGCCGCAATGCCTCGGCGACGGCCGGCAGCAGCGTGTCGGGGTCGGTGAAGTCCAGTGCGCCGAAGACGCAGTACGCGACGTCGAACGCGCTGGGGTGCTCGGTCAGGTAGGTGGCTGCGTCGTCGTGCACCAGGTCCAGGCGGGAGATGCTCCCGAAGCGTTCACGACCGCGGGCGTGCTGCGCGGGGTCGCGGTCGACGGCGACCACGCGGGCGGGCCGATGGACGTGGGCGAGGTACGCGGCCTGTCGTCCCGAGCCGGCGCCGAGTTCCACCACTGCCCGGTCCGCGAGGTCGCCCAGGAGTTCTGCACCGGGCTCCGCTCGCTGGTACCAGTCCCAGTGGAAGCGGTTCACGATGCCGTTCGGGCTGCTTGTGGCGGCTGGTGAGGATGGGGAGAGTGTCACGGCCCCATCCTGGTGGGCTTTCCGTGATCGCCGAGGCTATCTCCCTTGATTCATTCGCGCCCGTGTTGGTCGCTGTCCGGCGGAGGTCGGGCCCGCCCCCACGGAAGCGGGCCCGACCAGGCTGCGGATCAGTGGCTGTCGCTGCCCGGGTGGCAGGGACCGCACTTGGCCGCGTCTGCCTGCCACAGCGGGAGGTCGACCCCGAAGCCGTAACCCGCGATCTCGTGCGCGGTGCGCATGACCGACCCGTCGGCCTTCATGTCGACGAGCGGCACGTGGTGCAGGAAGGCGCCGTCGTTGTACCGGTCGCACAGGTCGGCGTAGGCCACGGTGTCGAGGATGACGGTGTGGACGCCGATGTCGACGATGTGACCGGGGGTCAGTCCCAGTCCCTTGCCGCGGCTGGCCATGGCGGTGAGCAGGTAGGCGTACGCCTGGCCGAGCACGCGTGCAGCCATGACCTCGTCGTAGGGGTAGTCGCGCATCAGGAGCGCGACCTGCTTGTCCCACAACTCCGATGTGATGTAGGAGCGCGGGTCCTTGAACGGTGACGACTCCGGTCCGGCGGTCGGTGCAGGAGCGGGGATTTCCAGGGCGACAGCCATGTCTTGTCCTCCTTCTGCGAGCCCCACTGGTTGAGGGGCGCTACAGGAAGGGCACCACCTCGCAGAGCGCCAGGGTGGTCAACTCTCAAGCCGTGCAAGCGGTTTGCAGATCGTGCACACGCCCTCGACTGCCCTGGCACGCCCCCTCTACGGTGATAGCCCCCGTCTCGTGGCGCGTGGAGGGCAGCATGCCCAGCGATCCGTTATGGACGTCAGCGCAGGCCCGCACCCTCATCCAACGGCGCGAGCCCGGAGGTCTCGTCCGCATGGGCCGTGTCCAGCGCGGCTGGCGACAGGCCGACCTCGGGGGCCGGCTGGGGTGTTCGGCCGCCACCGTGTCGCGGCTGGAGACACGGGGCCGGGTCGCCGACCTCGACCTGCTCAGGCAGGCGGCTCGCACGGTGGGGATGCCGTCACACGTTCTGACGGAAGCGCTCGGCATTACCGGTACCGGGGTCCTCGCCACCACTAGAGTGGCGGCGGACACTCAGTGTGACGCCGAGGAGGACCCCATGCGCCGCCGCACTCTGCTCGCAGCAGCCGGGGCAGCAGTCCCTGCCCATCTCCTTCTCGGAGTCGACGACGCCCTGGCCGGAACACCGGAACCCAGCGGCAAGACCATCCCTTTCGACGCCCAACTCGCGCAGGCCCGCGCGCTGTTCGACGCCGGACGGCACGTCGAACTCGCCAGGAGACTTCCTGGGCTGCTCGGTGACGGTCACCTCGTCGCCCGGTCTCGTACGGACTTGGGCTACGCGAGGCTCTCCGCCTCCTACACGCTGGCCGCTCAGCTCCTCGGCAAACTGGGCCGCTACCCGCAGGCTCGGCTGACCGCCGACCGGGCCAGCACGTACGCGGACCTGTCCGGCTCCCCACTCGTCGCCGCGGCAGCCGCCCGCGAGCTCGCGATTGTCCTGCGCCACCAGGACCAGCCCGCAGCCGCCCAGCGCCTGATGCTGAAAGCCGCCACAGACGTGGAGTCCACCGGGCTGGCAACGGCGGCGCAGGCCGCCGCATACGCGCAGATGCTGTGCACTACCTCGTACACGGCAGCCGTGGCCGGAGACCGGCACCAGGCCCTCGCGATGATCCAGGAAGCACACCGTGCCGGGCGCCGACTTCCGCAGCAGGCACCGAAGGGGCGGCTGTTCCCGCTGACCAGCGCGGCCGTCGACCTGTACGCTGTGGGCGTGCACTGGGCTCTCGGAGACGCGGGCGCGGCACTCGAAGCCGGCCGCAACCTGCGGCCCGAGCAGTTCGCGACCGCCGAGCGCCAGAGCCGGATGCACACCGATCTTGCGCGCGCCTGGTGGCAGCTGGGCAAGCCGGAACAGACCGCGACGGAGCTGCTGGCCGCCGTCCGGGTCAGCCCCGGCGAAGTACGAGACCGGTCCTCGATCAGGCAGATTGTTACGGACCTCGCCGCACGCCACCCTCGCACGGCCGGTGTGCGGGAACTGAACGCAGTGGTCTCAGGCGCTCTGGCACAGAAAGTGTGACGCAGGCCGGGGGTGAGTGGACCACGTGGCACTGTTCGCGTCCGTCGCCGACGCCCAGGAAGCGATCAACGCCTGGGTCCACAGCTACAACCACGCGCGACCGCACCAGTCCCTCGACATGGCCGCCCCGGCGAGCCGCTTCCGGCCTTCCCGTGCAGACGCGGCATCCTCTCTGCTGACCGGCGAACCTGCGGCTGTGCTTCCCCAGCAGCCCACCACTCCGGTGATCGAAACGATGACGCGCCCGATCCAGCGCCCTGTTTCTCTGGGGGCGATCGAATTCGACCGGGAAGTACCTCCCTGCGGCCACTTCGCCCTGTTTCACGGTGGTCAGGACATCTGGGTCGGGCCGGCCTTCGCGGGGCGGACCATCACCGTGTGGGCGGACGACCGCAGCATCCACGTCACCATAGAGGGCTACCTGCTGAAGACCTTCGCCTCGCGGACCTCGCTGGAGGACCTGGCCAGGATCCGGGACAAGTTCTCGGGCCGACCGGCTGGACCTCCGCCGGCGGCCCCTGCGCTGCCTCGCCACCGAGGCCGCCCGCAGCTGCCGCCGGGGACGGCAGTCGAGGTCGAGCGCGCGGTCACGCGCGATGGCGTCGTCGGCCTCGGAGACCGCGACGTCATGCTGTCCCGGACCCTGGCGGGAAGCCGTGTGGTGCTGCGGATGGACGAGCACCTCCTCCACGTCATCCGTGGCGGACGCGTGGTGAAGACCATGCCGCTGCCCATCCCGCCCGGCAGGCTTCCACTGCTCAAGGGCGTCCGGGCTGCCACCGATGCGCTACCTCCCAGCGGTCCGATCGGGCCGGTCACCGTCCAACGACTTGTCAACGGCAACGGCCGCGTCATGGTCGCCGGGCAGTACATGCGGATCGGAGCCGTCCACAGCGGCAAGGTCGTGAACGTGATCGTGGAAGCCACCCACTTCAGGATCGTCTACAACGGCGAGGAACTGGCCGTTCATCCCCGCACCAGTGACAAGCCCGTCACCAGAGTCAAAGCATGGCCAAGCCGCCAGTCACGCACGCCACGTCAAACAAGTCATGAGGACGCAGCGTCAAGTAAGTCCTGAGCCCTCACACATCACTGGCGCTTTGTCATATCGGGCGCGCGAGGCACGGATACCCGCCGGGAGAACGTCGCAGGTGGTCGCGTCAGCCGTCATCAAGATCGGCTGGAAGGTCGTCGCCCGGGCGTCAGCCCGCCCGGTATGGCCGGCCGGATCGCATGTCACTTGTGAGCCCGCAGGTCTGCGCTGGTGGGGCCGTCCCTTCAAAGGAGCTAGGCTCATACAAGATTTTCGTAGCCGTTGATCGCCCAGAGGTCATCGTGGGGCGGGAGTTGGTGGCGGCGGCGTGAGTGGGCGACGAGGATGACGCGTTTGCGCAAGAGCCGGATTCCTGCTCGTCCTGCCATCTGGCGCTTGATCATTTTCAGGTCAGTGATTCGGCCTTCAGCCACGCCCGAGTTGTAGGGGAGGGTTACGGCGGCGTGCACTGCGTCGAGGTCGTCCAGCAGAGCGGTGGTGAAGCGGACGAGCGGGGCGATGCGGCTCTGGCGGGCGCTTGTGATCCAGCGGTCCATCAGGGCGGTGCGCTTCTTGGCGAAGACTTCCCGGAAGGAGCACACGAGGCCGTGGAGGGTGTGCAGTTCGGGGCAGCGTTCCAGCAGGCGCTTGACGAAGACGCGCTGGTCCGCGTCCAGTTGCTCCGGGCGGGAGGTCAGCAGCCGGGAGACCTCGAACGCGCTGCGGGCGGGGGCTGGTGGGGGCAGTCCGGCGTCCAGGGCCTCGCGGTGGGAGGTGAGGTAGAGACGGACGGTGGCCTCGCTGCCGCGAAAGCCGCGCGCGGTGATCTCGCGGGCGAGGGCTGCGATGTTGTGTTCCCCCTCGGCCCAGCGGCGGTGCAGGTGCCCCTGGTAGGGGGCGAGGATGCCGGCACGGCGGGGCCAGATCGGGGCGACCTCCTGCCAGGTGGCCGCGCGGGCGTGGCGGCGGATGACGTTGCGGTCCAGGTCCAGGTGGCGTCCGATCGCGCGCAGTGCCATTCCTTCGGCGAGTAGAGCGTGGACGGTGGTGTGGATGCGGTGGGTGCGCGCGGCCATGAGCCCGCCGGGAGTCCGGGGCGCGGTCGCCTCGTCGTCGGGTTCGGGCAGGCAGTTGCGGTGCGCGGTGACCACCTCGTAGACCTTGCGGCCGAGGTTCTGCCACAGGTGGAAGCGGTCGCTAACGTGGATGGCCTGCGGCGCACCAATGTTGATCGCACCGCGGTAGGCCGCCGAGCCGTCGCGGCAGACCACCTCGATGCCGGGGTGGGCGCGCAGCCAGGCGATCGTTGGTCCGGAGTCCCTGGTGTCCCAGGCATCGACGGGCAGGCGGGTCTCCGCGTCGACTACGAGGGTGGCGTAGCGGCGGGAGCGGCGCAGTGCGAAGTCGTCCACGGCGACCACCCGCAGCGTCGGTTCCGGCGGATCGGGGATCTTCAGCAGGCAAGTGAGCAGACTCGCCCAGCTCAGGGCGTGGTGCAGGTGGAGCAGCAGCCGCGATCCTGCCTTCCCGGCAAGTGCCGTGGCCACGGCCACCACGATCGCCTGCAGTCCCGGGGTGCGGCGTTGGTAACGCACCGTCAGTTCGTCGATCTGCTCCGCGAACGTGACCTTGGGGCAGACCGGATTCTCGCAGTACAGGCGGCGGACTGACAGATCGATCCGTACTGGACGGCAACCGACCGCCTCGCCCGCGACGTGCCGTACGTAGCGGCTGTGCTCCCAGTCGGAAGCCCGGCCGCAGCCGGTACATGCGGCCGGTCCCGCCCGGGACCGCGCGGAAATCACCACCGTGTTCCCGCACTCCTCGACCGAACCGACCTCCACTGCAGCAAGCTGCGGCAACAGCTTCAACACGTCATCACACACTGTCAGCATCCCGCCGGAACAACGGGATGTCACGACCTCAGCGGAGCTGATCAACGGCTACGAAAATCTTGTATGAGCCAGGAGCTACACCCGGCCGAGTTCGTAGGTGACCCTCCGAAGCCTTGCCTTGAGCCCACGCCGTTTGTCCTCCGGCAGCTCCCACGCCAAGTGAACGCGCAGCGGGAATTCGGCGCCGTCCTGCTCGCCGTCCTCCGGCCACTCCGGGAAGTACAGGCCTGGATCCCAAGTACGCAGCAGGACCCGGCCCTTCGCGGGATCCCAGGCCAAGGTGTAGACGGCGTCGCCCAGCAGGATCGCGGTTCGCTCGGCCTGCTGAAGGCGCAGCGGCAACAGCTCCTTCTCCGCCCAGAACCTCAGCTTGTCCTGCACCGCCAGCGCGGCAGTTGCCTCGGCGGTCGGCTCGTCGTCGGTGTGCTCCGCACCCGCCACGCTGATGACCTGCTGGGAACCAAGAAGGTAGCCGAGCGCGGTGTCGACCAGCTTGGAGGCGTCGCCGAGTTCCCTCCGTTCGATGCCGGGTCTGGTGCAGGTTTGGGTGACAGGTTCGGTCACGCGGCCTGGAGGGCCGGTGTGGTCATGACGGTCTCGAATTCGATGGGGGTCAGGCGGCCGAGTGCGGCTTGTCTGCGGCGCCGGTGGTAGGTCCTCTCGATCCAGGTCACGATCGCGATCCGCAGTTCCTCGCGAGTGGCCCACGATCGGCGGTGGAGGACGTTCTTCTGCAGCAGGCTGAAGGAGGACTCCATGGCCGCGTTGTCGCCTGCCGCCCCGACCCTCCCTATCGAGCCGGCCATCCGGTGGTGGTCGAGGGCCCGGACGAACTTCCGTGACCGGAACTGGGCGAGTTCAATTGGTCGTTGCAACGCCGGGCTGTTGCAGCGAGCGTAGCTGCTCTTCGAAGACCTCGGCGGGTGTCCGCCAACCGAGGGTCTTGCGGGGCCGGTTGTTGATCGCCATGGCGACGGCTCCGAGGTCTGCGGACGACCACCGGGAGAGATCGGTGCCCTTCGGGAAGTACTGACGCAGCAGCCCGTTCGTGTTCTCGTTCGTCGGTCGTTGCCAGGGCGAGTGGGGATCGGCGAAGAACACCTTCGTCCCGGTGTCGAGGGCGAACTGGGCATGGCCGGAGAGTTCCTTCCCGCGGTCCCAGGTGAGGGTTTTGCGCAGCTGCTCGGGCAGCTGCGGTGAAGTCACGGCGGACCAGGTCGTCGTGCACCGGCGGGCCGGCCTTCTTGGTACTGCCGCGCTTCTTGCCGAACACGCTCCACCAGTTGTTGTCCCGGCAGATCCGCCACGCGGTCCGGTCGGCCATGCCGGATCCCGCGCTGCGGGCCTCGTCGGCCAGGAACCGGTAGCCGAACTCCGGATCCTCGCGGTGAGCGTCGAACAACGCGTTCGCGCGCGTGGCCTGCTCGAACTCGGCATCGGTCACCGGCCGCTCCAGCCAGCGGTAGTAGGGCTGGCGGGCAAGTTTCAGGACCCTGCACGTGACCGTGACGGGAATTCCCCCCGTGGCCAGCTCTCTCACGAGCGGGTAGATCCTTTTCCCGGCAGATGCGCCTGCGACAGGTAGGCCGCGGCCCGGCGCAGGACCTCGTTCTCCTGCTCCAGCAGCTTGATCCGCCGACGCGCTTCCCGCAGTTCCGCGTTGTCCTGGCTGGTCGATCCGGGCTTGGTCCCGTCGTCGATGTCCGCGCGGCGCATCCACTTCCACAGCGTCATCGCATGCACTCCGAAGTCGGCGGCCACCTGCTCGACCGTCACGCCCGGGCCGCGGTTCCTCGCGACCCGTACGACGTCCTCGCGGAACTCTTCCGGATAAGGCTTGGGCACAGCGACATCCTTCCCACCCGCCCCACAGGGCAAGCCAGTTCAGATGTCACCCGATCGTGCAGCAGACCCGCCCGCCTCGTCATCGCCAGTCACGGCGGCGACTTGGCCAGCCTGGTTGGAGTCGTACGCGGCCAGGAGCCGGTAGGCGGCCAGGCGTCGCAGTTCCTCGTCGGGCACCCAGGATCGGGTGAGTTCCGCCCAAGTGTTACGGCCCGGTCGTCGTGGGTCGGCCATGGCTGGCTTGTAGTCCAGCCAGCTCCAGACGTCGGTGATCAGCTCGCGCAGGCCCACAGTGCCCCTCCAGGCAATCGGCCCCGCGCCGCAAGATCAGGTTACGGCGTCGGCGTGGTGCCGCTGGTCTCGGCCACTGCCTCGTCGTATCCGGGCAGTCCCCGGAGCCGGGAGCGAAGAGCACCCGGAGAAAGCTGCCTTGATCGCCCGCGCTCTGCTGGCGCCCGCCGAGCTGGTCCCACCGCCCTGCGCACTCCTCCTCGCTTGGGCCGGAGTAGGCGGGAGGTGCGACGTCGGCAATCTTCTGCCCACTCAAACGCCAGCCCTTCGCGGCCCCCGAGCCGGTGCTTCTGGCGCACACAGTCGAGGTGTGCGGCTCGCTGGTCCTCTTCCGTCGGTTGGCCGGTTCCGGCTGGACAGCCGATCACACAGGGAACGGCCACCATGCGCCGTACATGCCGATGCTCGCCCCCCGAGTTTTCATGATCGGAGGCTGCCAAAGGTGACTTGGCCACCACGGTAGTCGTCCACAGAAGTGTGGCCGCTACCCCCTGAGTTGAGGAAACGCGCCTCGCAACAGGGAGCCAATGCATAGGGTCGCATTGCCACGGCTGGCTGTCAGTTGCCCAACCCATCCCGCTCGCCCGCTCACACGTCCGGTGCGATCGGGCACCTCACGGTGAAGGGAGAGTGGAATGGGAGAGCACGCCAAGCCGAGGCGGCGGCTCACTGGCCGCCGAGTCTGGTTACTCGTCCAGATCGTGTTCTGGCTGAGCAGCCACTTCGGCGACCAGTAGCCCGATGGGTACCGGCCGTTCAGGACGGCAATCTTTGGCGGCCGGTGCCCGCATTCGCCTGCAAACTATGCACACCCGCATGGGGTGTTCAACGGTCACGAGCATAGCCACGCAGGACCACGTATGACACGTAAAACTTGACGCTGGTGTAGCTACGCGGTCATGTTTCCGAGTCGCTACACCGTGAGGTAGCTGCGCAGGCCGGGCAGTTTTCTGTTGGGGCCGTTTCTGTCCTCCGGAGCGATCAGCTCAACGGCGTCCGTCGAAGCGGTCATCATCCGTGTCGGTGGGCAAGGTGTCGAGCTGATCGGGGTCGGCGAGTTCGGTCAGTCCGTGCACGGCTGCATCCATGCGGTCCGGGCTGTCCATTCCTCGCCCCAGGTGGCCATCTGACCTTCCAGCTCGAGGTATTCGCCGACGTGGTGCACTAGCTGCTGTTCGTACAGCTGGGCCACCGGAGCGGCCCGCAGGCATTTGCCGACCTTGGCGGTGACCTCCAGGATCATGGGCATGAGAAGCCCCTTGGTCACACCCTCGCGGCACAGCTGCTCCCACGCCTGGGTGACGATCTGCCGCGCCATGACCCCAGTCGTTGGCGCCCATCGAGCCGGATCGGTCTGCCAGGACGTACAGCTGCCGGTCGAAGTCGCGGCCGACGCCGATGACGCCCGTCTCGCCGGCGCGGTCGACGGCGACGACCATGCGCGCCATGTCGAGGCCGGAGAACTGGACGGCGTTGATACGGGCGGGATCGATCCACTCCCGCCTCCAGACACCTCCCTCCGGCGGCCGGGGCTTGTTCGCAGCCGGAGGCTTCGGCAGGCGGGCACGTGGCTAGGACATCGCGGCACTCCGCTCCGCCTCGGTTAGGGGTGCCTCTCGCCGGTGTGGTTTCCGAGGGCCGAAGACCATGGGAAAGAGCATGTCGGGCGACAACAGACGGGTTGCCGGCTTCTCAAGGCTCATCACGTCCAGCAGGGCGCCAAGGGCGCGTGGATTGCGGGCTCCGGTAGCGACGGCCAGGTCCACGAACCTGGCGAGGAGCCGCTCCACAACAGTGGGCGGTGTTGCGGTGGCGCCTGGGTAGAACGCGTCTTGCCCGACAGCGAGGTCCCACGCTGCGGCAACTGGGCGGGCTGCGGCGTGCTGGAGGCGTCGTGCGGCGCCGTGTGCGGTGATGCTGGTGGTGGCCAGGACGTCTCGGACAGCGAGGGCGCTCTGCGCGGCCACGGTGATGCCGTGTCCGTAGACGGGGTTGTACCCGGCGATGGCGTCGCCCATGACGGTGAATCCGTCGGGCCAGCGCGGCATCTTCTCGTAGTAGCGGCGCTCGTTGGCGGTGCTGCGGGTAGTGACGACGGCGCCCAGTGGTTCGGCGTCTTTGATCAGTTCTCCGATGATGGGGTCACCGAGGCTGAGGGCGAAGTCGGCGAACGCGTCGGCGTCTCTGGTGGGTTCCCCGCCTTGGGTACCGGAGAGCGTGACGATCCACCGATTTCCCTCGATCGGCACAATGATGCCGCCACGGCCAGGAGAACGGGCGGGGTTGGCCTGCACGTTAACGAGTGGAAAGTCGATGTCACCGGTCGTGCCCGGGGCTCGGTAGACACGGGTGGCATAGGCGACCCCAGCGTTGACTTCTCGTTCGGCGACCTTCGGCAGACCCAGGTCCTGGAGCCATTGGGCGGCGTGGGAGCCGCAGCCGGAAGCATCGATGACGAGGTCGGCGGACAGGGTGAGTTCTTCTTCTCCGGTGCGGACACGGACGCCGGTGACGCGGGCTGCGTCGCCTTCGAGTAACAGTGCGGTGGTGTTCTCCCGAAGGGTGATGCGGTCGTCAGCGAGGACACGGTCACGTATCACGGAGTCGAGCAGATCGCGGGAGCAGACCAGGTTGCGGTGGTGGGTCGCGGTGAATCGCCGGAACCAGATTTCATTGGGGGCTCGGGAGACCATGTCGCCCATGATGTGGACGAGTCGGGCGCCATGGGCGACGACTTCCTCGACGATGCCGGGCAGGAGTTGATTGAAGGCCAGCACGCCGCCGCTCCACACCAGGTGGGCGTGGTGGGCCTGGGGGACACCTCGGCGCGGGTGGGGGCCCTTCGGGAGGGCGTCGCGTTCGATGATGGTGACGTCGGCGAAGCCGGTGAGCGCGGCCGCGGTGAACAGGCCGGTGAGACTGCCACCGATGACGATGGCGGTGGGTCGGCGGGCAGCAAGACGATCAGGCATGTTCGTTGAAGCTTTCTATGGGGGACATCCGCTGGCGGACGGTGTCGATGAGGTGCGGGCGGTACAGCGCGCGTGAGATGGAGACGATGTCTTCGAGGCCGCTGCTGAAGCGAGCCGGCTCCGTGCCGGAGCCCCGGGGAGTCCCGATCCGAGATGCGTCGAGCGCGGCGCGGACGGTGATGGCTCCGGCGATGCCCCGGGCGCGGTCTTCGCGGTGACCGGCGGCCTCCGCGGCTTCGTAGGCCCGGCGGTGCAGATCGTCGTCGAGGTAGGGAGCCAGCCGCAGCAGACCGTCGCGGATGCGCTGTTGACGCTGGATGAGGCGCAGGTCGAGAGGGGCGAGAGGACCGACGCGGGCTTGCGCTGCTGATGGTTCGAGGATCCTGGTTGCTCGCCACAGCGTCCGCAAGGTCCAGTAGGTGGCTTGGTCACGGGGCCATTTCTGCAGGAATGGCCCGGCCTGGGGAAGGATGAAGCCGATACCCACGAGCGTGGCGTCGAGGATCGCGAAAGGCGGTGCCACGTGGGTGCTGAGGAAATCCCAGTCCGTGCCGGTCCACCGGGCGCCGATCGCGACGAGTTTGGTCACGTCGAAGACGAGGCCGAAGGCGTAGCCCGCCTGCAGGAAGACGAGGCCGGCCTTGAGCCAGCGCGCGTGGACCTTGGAGATCCACTTCCAGATCATGTAGGCGGCCACCAGAGCCGAGACCACGTGCGCGAGCAGGTACAGCAGAATGTGCTCGCGCATCCACGGCTCGCTGGCGTAGTGCATGTCGAGGTCGTAGATCCGCTCGTCGGGCACGTCGGCCAGCGCGAAGGTGATCCACAGGGCGATGATGATGCTGGTGTAGATCAGCCAGACCCGGCGGATTCGGCGGCTGCGACGTGCGGATGGCTGTTCCCGCCAGGTGATGATCATGTTCAGGCAAGATCCGCAGAATGCGGTCAATAGCGAGTAGGTCCACGGCGCCGCGATGTTCGGCACGCCCGTCGCGGTGTTGATCTTGTGGATGCTGGCGGGCGCTACTGACAGGAAGACCATCGACGCCAGCAGCAACAACAGCGTGGTCGCTCGTACGTCGGGATCGCGCCAGGCACGTACGAAGGTCGGGAATTTGAGACCGAGCGCGAGCACCAGCAGCACGGTGGGAACGGCATAGGGGATGTGCAGATCGCTGAGGCTCATCCGAGAATGTGCCCTCTTCGGTTGCTCAGAGAAAGGTCGATGCGACCCTCCACCGTTGAGGGGCTGACGGGCCCCTCCGCGTAGGGCCCTTCTATCCAGGTGCGGACCTCTCGGCCGAAGAGCAGACCGAACGTCTCCGCGTCGGCTTCATGGTCGTCGACGGACTCGGCCCGCGCCGTGAAGGCCAGGAGCGCGTCCCGGGGGACTTCCTGTGAGACAAGGATCTGGGCCGCGGCTTTCTGGAGCACGTCTGGGGCCCGGTCAGCGGAGAGGGTGCGTGCGGCGACTGGCAGACCTGCGCCGTGGTGCCCGCAATCGCCCTGTTCCTCGTGCCATAACTCGTGCCCGAGGATGACCAGTTGGGCCTCGGGGACCATGCGCTCCTCGACGACGATGATGGAGTGGTCTCCGCAGTCCAGGCGTAAGCCCGAGACGACGACATCGTCGGGGAAGGCCCGGAACACGAGTTGAACCGGCCGGTCGCGGCGGACGCTCATGGCCTGGCAGAACTCCCGCATCACGTCTCTTGGTTCTGCCGGCCGCTCGATGGACTTGGACGCCTCCTTGCCTAAGGAGGCGATAAGTAACTTCATCTCTTTGCCACTCATCGGTGGGTGTCTCCCTTGTCTCCTTCCGAGGGCAGCACGGAGAGAATGACGCCCCTGAGGAGCCGCTCCAGCCCCTCGGGGGTCATGCTGCCGTGCCGCCGCATGTCAATTTCCCTCACGCCGAGCTGCTTCATCAGCGCTTTCATCGGGTCTGCATCGGGCTGCTCCAGCGACTGGACGACGGGCAGGAGAACGCGATTGAGCGCGTCGGCAGCCGGCGCGGTGAAGTACGCCTCTCCCCCATCGACCCTGAAGTACTCGACCAGTTCGTGCAGGAACTCGACGCTGGGCACCTTCTTGCCGTCGCAGACCTGGCGTGCCCAGTAGTCGGAGACACCCACGACTTCACGGATGTCCGCGGCCAGGTCCGACATGCGCTTGCCCGTGCGGTCCAGATGGGCGTTGGCCAGGGTGTTGATGCGTGCACACACCCGGTCGTTGACCGTGTCAATCGGCGGAGTGCCGCCTTTGAGGAGGATCCGGACCGTGCTCTCCGGCAGAGCTGTCTTGGCCGCCAGTTCCCGCGGGTTGACGACCTCTGATCGTTTCAAGCCCTGCTCTTTGATAAGCGCGACGAGACGCCGAAGAGTCTCGGGGAGTTGCGTGGATTGGTCCACCGATGTGCTCCCGGAGGGTGGGGATGGATAGCTGCGGTGCGCGTCGCAGCCTACGCCCATCACCACCAACTCTCAACGATCGTTTACTAGCCAGAAACGATCGTTGACATCCGGCAATTGCGCGAGGCAATATCCCAGACAGCGGAGACGATCTGTCCGGCTACCCAGCGCGATCAACTCCAGAGCGTCGCCCTACCTGCCGCCACCCCGCGGGAGAGTCGCACATGGACGCTCCCGCCAGCACGGCCGATGCCAACTCATGCGAGATCCGCCTAGTCCGTTCGCAGCAGTGCCCCTGAGTTCCCGGTTGCGGCCTGTCTCTGCCGCCCACAGCGCTCAAGAACCCCGACCCACCAGCGAGACCGACAAGGAAGCACGCCGATGCCATTACCCATGACGATCCCCGCTTTCCTGCCTGCAGCAACGCGCTCTCTGATACCGCGATTCTGGGCCGCCGCAGTCGGATGGCGTGGGCAGAAGCCGAACCGTGCTCCGTCATACAGGGAGACGATGTGACACCCACAAGGCAGCGCTCGTCAAGGCGCAGGCTTGTTGCCGTTCGCCCCCGGAAGCGGGCAACTGTCCTGTATCTGGCGGGCAGTCTCATGGCGTTGGCGGGCTGTAGTGACGGCGACGTAGACGCATCACCGCCCAACCCAAGTCGCGTTCAAACGGCCAGCCCGTCTCCGTCCTCCGGTTCCAACGCCGACGATGTGTACGCCGCTGTCATCGCGGCGTACACCAGCTCCTGGGATGCCAAGACCGACGCCTACCAGAAGGCTTCTTCCGCGGGCACCGACATGAGGAAGTACACGACTTTTGAGGCTCTGGCTGACATCGAGCGCAACTTGTCGGCCATGAAGAAGGCCGGGCAGGTGACAACCGGTAGTCCGGTGATCCACCCGAAGGTCGTCAACGTGACAAACGCAGAGATCCCCAAGGCCACGGTCACGGACTGTGTGGACACCACGAATTGGACGCTGATCGACAAGACCACGAAGAAGAAGGTCCCGCTTCCGTCGGAACGGCTCATCAAATACGCCTGCACCGCAACGCTTGAGAGGTGGGGAACGAAGTGGATGGTCACCGAGCTGACCGCTCAAGATCAAGCTTGCTGACCCTGGGCATCACCACACTGACAGGCGCCCTGGCTCTGGCCTCGGCCGGCATCGCGCACGCTGGCGACGACCCGGACATCGATGTCGGCGAGTGCCAGGTTGTCGAGTTCTGCGTCGGCGTCGGAGTTGATGACGGCACCGACGGCAGTGGCGGACAGGCGGGCGGCTCGCAGGGGAGCGGCAGCAGCGATCTGAACTGCGGCTATACCAAGATTGAGCCGAAGCCGGCGGCCGATCACCCGGCTTGGCAGGGCAAGGACCCGGAGAAGTACGACATGTATTTCCGGTCGTGTTCGGACGGCGGTCAGGACAACCCGGACGGCTTCGTCATCGTGCCGACGGGTGAGCCTCCGGTGCCGCAGGCGGCCCCCGAGGAGTTGGCCCAGCGCGCGGTCGATTCCATGACACTGCTGGGCCCCGACATCAACATCAACCCCAAGCCCGGCGGCAAGGGCCTGGTGGGCATGCCGGTGTGGATGGCCGTGGACCAGTCACAGACGACATGGGGTCCGAACACGGCGAGCGCATCGGCCGGCGCGGTCACCGTGACCGCGACGGCGAAAGTGACGAAGGTCGTGTGGGTGATGGGGGACGGCTCCTCGGTCACCTGCACGGGTCCTGGCACGGTCTACCAGAAGTCGTACGGCCTGAGGAAGTCGCCGAACTGCGGTCACGTCTATGCCCAGCCGTCGGCCTCTCTGCCGGGTGGCACGTACAAGGTCACCGCGACCTCGACCTGGGTCATCAACTGGCAGGGAGGCGGGGCGAACGGCCAGTTGACCGAGGTCCGCGACTCCTCGGTGGCGGTGTCCATCGTCGAGTCGCAGGCGGTCAATTCGTAAACGTCGCACGAGATTGAAGGGCCTGTTGGTCGATGGACAGTACTCAGACTTCTTTTGCGCCGCGTCGTGATGCGCAGCGGCTGCGCGATCTGCCGGTCAGTACCGGCTCGAAGAATCGATCCGGCCGCGCGTGGTCGGTGCCCGTTCTGCTGGTGCTGGTGACGCTGATCGGTGCGCTGGGTGGGGCGGTTGTCGTGGCGCGGGCCGGGGACCGCGTCGATGTCCTTGCCGTCGCGCGGGATGTTCCGGTCGGGCAGACGGTCACCGCACGGGATGTGAAGGTCGTCTCGTTCGCGGAGGATCCCGGCCTGTCTCCAATCCCTTCCGGCCAACGAGCGTCGGTCGTGGGCCAGCGCGCGGTCGTTGACCTGTACCCCGGCGAGTTGTTGACCCGCTCGCAGCTCAGCGCGCGCGGTGGACTGGGAGACACCGCGCAGGTGGTCGGTGTCGAGCTCAAGCGGGGCTTCGTGCCAGGCGACGAGCTGCGGCCGGGCGACAAAGTGGCCGCCGTTGTCCTTCCCTCCCCGGGAGTGGACACGGGGTCCACGGGGAGTGAAGTCCCGGCGCCGGTCGAGGCAACGGTGAAGTCGGTCGGATCCCCGGACTCGACCGGCGCGATGGTCGTGAACCTGGTGGTGGCGCCTGCGGATGGTCCCCTGCTGGCGACGAAGGCCGCGGCCAAGCAGATCGCTCTTGTACGGCAGCCCCGCGAGAGCGGGAGCTGACCATGTCTCTGATCGCTTTGGTGTCCGCGAAGTCGGACGGCGTGACCACAGCGGCGACGGCCCTTGCCCTGGCCGGCCGCAGGCCGGTGCTGCTCGCCGAACTCGACATGGCCGGCGGGTCTCTTCGCCACGGGCTCCTGCGTGACGTGACGCGCGGTCGGCAGCGCGAGCGCCTGGACGGGCACATCGGCCTGCACCGGTTACCGCAGGCCGACTGGGAACGCGCCAGCGCTGAGCAGGACTTCACCCCGCAGGTCGCGCAGCACCTGTGGCCGATCGACGAGAGCGACTTCCGGGTCGCGCTGCCCGGGCTGATCGATCCGAGGCAGGCGGCGTCCTTGACGTCGACCTGGCCGACGCTGCTCAACATCCTGCAGCTGACGGACCAGCAGCTGGGGTGGGACGTGCTGGTCGACGGCGGGCGGATGGTGCTTGAGGGCGGTCACCTGCACCAGGTCCTCTCCCCCGCGCCCGTGCTGCGGGAGGCCGACCTGGTACTGCTCGTGGTCCGTATGACCGAGGAGTCCCAGGCACTCGCCTACCCGATGGTGCGCGCTCTGCAGGACGATCTCGCCGCGCAGGGATCCGGTGCCCGGGCCCTGGGACTGCTCGTGCTCGGCGAGGGCTACCGGCCCGACGACGTCGCCCGGGGCCTGGAGGCGCCGGTGCTGGCCAGCCTGCCGTGGGAGGAGTCGGCCGCCGCCTATCTGCGTACCGGCGGACGGATGCCGCGGGGGGTGACGCGTTCGCAACTGATGCGCGCCGCGCGGGACACCATGGGGCCGCTGCGCGAGCACGCCGACCGGCGGCGGCTGCACCTGCAGATGCGGTCGGTGCGGGCGGCCAGCCCGGCGGTGGAGCGGATCGTCCAGCAGTTCGGGCAGCGGGGGGTACGTCATGGCTGACCAGCACGGCCCAGACAGCGTCCACGACCAGAACGGGGCCACCCGGTTGGGGGGTCTACTGGCCGAGCACGCCTCAGCCCACCCACCCGTGCATCCGATACCCCACGCCCATCCGGCACATGCCCCTGTGACGACGCCGGGGCTCTCGGCATCCTCTGGTCCCCCGGGGCCAGCACCCCGGCCTCCGGGGACTGGACCTGCCGGCACTGCTGCTGCAGCAGCGTTGCCCGGGGCGCTTCCCGTGCCCTGGGAGGAGATGACGAAGCTGCGCCAGCAGGTCGCCGATGATGTCGACCAGGTCAAGAGGGACCGACGCCAGGCCGGCGCGCCGCTGAGCGAGAGGGATCTGGGGGAGGCCGTTCGCGCCCAGGTGCGCAGCAGGGTCGCACAGTGGGCGCAGGCATGGTCGCTGACGCATCCGCCGCTCTCGGGTGAGGAGTTGGAGCGGGTCCGTACCGAGGTGTTCAACCTGATCTTCCTGGCGGGCGCGCTGCAGCGGGTTCTTGACCGGCCGGGCGTGGAGGACGTCCTGGTCGACGGCGGATGGATGTACGTCGATTCGCAGGGCCGGCCGCGTGAGCGGGTGCGTTCCCCGTTCTCCAGCAAGGCGCAGGCCGTCGAGTGGGTCAACCAGATGGCCGCGATGTCCGGGCATGGCGAGCGGCTGTTGTCGTACGCCACCGGCACGGTGGAGTTCGACCTGCCGGACGGCTCTCGCGTGGCGGCCACGCTGCTGACCGACGAGGTGACGATCGCGATCCGCCGTCACGTGCTGGAGAAGGCCACCCTCGCCGACCTGGAGAGGTGGGGCACCGTCGACATGCTCCTCGTCTCGTTCCTGTCGGCTGCGGTGAAGGCCGGGCTGTCCATCGTCATCGCGGGCGACATGGCGACCGGGAAGACCACGTTGATGCGGGCGTTGGGCCGGGAAGTGCCCGCTCACGAGCGGCTGGCGACGCTGGAGAGCGAGCCGGAGCTGCGGCTGAACTACGACGATCCGGACCGGCACGCGCATGTGCTGGCCTTCCGCACCCGGGAGGGCAACGGAGAGAGGGACGCCACCGGGCAGGTCACGCTCGCCGACCTGGTGCCCGTGTCCCTGCGGTACAAGGCCACCCGGGTCATGGTCGGCGAGGTTCGCGGCAATGAGGCCGTGGCCATGCTGGAGGCGATGATCGCGGGCGGTTCGGGATCGATGTGCACGCTGCACGCCAAGGCCCCCGAGGCGGTGGTCGACCGGTTGATGGTGCCGCTGGCCCGGGCGGGGCTGAACGACCAGGCCTCCTATCGGCTGATCTCGGCTGCGGTCGATCTGATCGTGTACGTGGACGCGATCGACGAGACCGACCGGGGCGGCCAGGTGCACCGGTTCGTTACGCACGTGTGGGAGACGGCCGGCCGCGGTGAAGGCGGTGGCGTCGCGTTGTCGCAGATCTTCGCGCCGCGCGAGGACACGGCCGAGGAGCGCGCGGTGCCCACCCGTACGCCGATGACCGAGCGGCGGCTGCGCAAGCTGGAACGCAAGGGCTTCCAGCGGCGCTGGCTCTTCGAGATCCCGCACGGGCAGTGGCGGCCGATGCCCGGGACCGGGGGTGCCACATGACTTCGTCTTCTCTGTCCGTGCTCGGCATGCTCGCCGGCGCGCTGGTGGCCCTGAGCCTGACCGGGATCGTCGCCCTGGTGCGCGGCTGGCGGCCCGCCACACGGGGCTTGCGGCCCGGCCGGATACGGGGCCGAGCGGTTCGGGCGGTGGAGGAACTGCCGCCCGGCTGGCGGGACAACTACCCGCTGCTGCTGGCCGGGGCCGCAGGCACAGGCGGGCTGATGTGGGCGTTGGCCGGGTGGCCGGTGCACGGCCTGCTCGCATTCGCTGCGGTGGCCGGGTTGCCGTTCGTCCTGTATCCGGGCGGTTCGGGCCGTACGGAAGTGGCCCGGCTGGAGGCGATCGCGGAGTGGCTGCAGCAGCTCGCGAGCGTGCGGGCCGGCGGCAAACCGCTGGAGGCCACGATCGTGGACCTGGACACGCTTCCAGCACGGTTGGAGCGACCGGTCGGCCAGCTGGCCGACCGGCTGCGTTCCGGGACACCGGCGCGATGGGCCTACCGGCAACTGGCCGACGACCTCGCCAGCCGGATCGGTGACGACATCGCCCAGCTGTTCATGGATCACGTCACCAGCCGCGGCCCAGGGCTGGCACGCGCCCTGTCCGCGCAGGCCATCCTGGTCGCCCGGCAGGCCGCGGATGTCCGGGACATCGACGCCGAACGCGCGAAGGCCCGTTCCGAGGCGCGAAGGGTGTCCCTGTTCGCGATCGCCGTGGTCGCCGTGATCCTCGTCAACGGCTCCTACTCCCAACCGTTCGCCACCCCCATCGGCCAGCTCGGGCTACTGGTGCTGGGCGGGCTGTTCGTCGCGTCGCTGCTGTGGCTGCGCCGGATGGCCGTCATGGAAGAGGAGCCGCGGACTCTGCTCACCGCCGAGGAACGCGCAAAGGAGAGTGAAGTGGTATGAGTCTGTCCGTCCCCGGCATGCTGCTGGGCGCACTGACCTCACTCGGCGGCACACTCGCGGTACGCAGCCTGCTCCCCCAGCGGACCCCGCTCGATCAGGTCCTGCACCGTACCCACACTCCGGCCCCGCGCCTCGCGCCCACGATGACGGCGGCGAAGGGGTCCGTGCGGTGGGCGGACCGGGTCGGTGTCCGGCTGATGGCAACCGATGCGTTCGTGACCCGGCTGCCCGCCCGGGACCTGCGCCTGCTGGGGATGCCACCCGCCTCGCTGCTGGGCCGCTGCGCCCTGTACGCGCTGGGCGGGTTCCTCATCCCGCAGTGGATTATTTTCCTGCTGCGGCTGGGCGGACTGGCACTGCCGTTGGTCATCCCGGCGGCCGCCGGGGCGGGCGTCGCCCTGTTCATGGTGTTCAAGTGCCTGGACGACGTCCGGGGCAAAGCCACCGGCGCACGGCGCGAGTACCGCTACTACATCGCCTCCGTCCTGGAGCGCGTCGCCCTGGCCCGCCACTCCGACGCCGGCGCGGCCGAGGCTCTCGCCCGGGCTGTGGAGTCGGGGGACGGACGCGCCGCGGTCCGCATCCGGGACACCGTCGAGCACGCCCGCCTGGCCGGGGTCAGCCCCTGGGATGCGCTCAGCCGGCTCGGCACCGAACTCGACGTGCCCGACATGGCCCGCCTGTCCGCCAGCTTGAGTCTCGCGGGCGAAGAACAGGCCGCCGTCTACGACCAGCTGGAGGCCCAGGCCGAGGTCGTACGGCGGGGTCTGCTCGCGGACCGGAAGGAGAAGGCGAACGTGGCCACCGAGAAGATGCACGTGCCCTCGCTGGCGATCGTCTTCCTCATGGCCGTCTTCCTTCTCGCCCCGGCCCTCGTCCGTATCACGTCGCTCTGACCTGCCCTCATGGCGCCGTCGAGCCGGCACCGTGAACCTCTGGAGGAAACCCATGCCCACTGTCCGCACCCGCTTAGCCCGCATGCTGGACGTACTGCGCCGGCACGGCACCGTGCTCCGCGCTCAGATGAAGGACCGTGGCGCCTCGGCCACCGAGTGGGCCCTGATCCTGGTCGCCGGCGGCACGATGGTCGCCGTCGTGTACGCCGCGGCCAACACCACGGTCGGCGAGAAGGCCGCACAGATCCTGGGCTTTTGACCATGCCGACCACACGCGTACGCCCGTGGCGGCACCTGTCCGGCCGACGGTGGTGGCGGGACGACCGCGGTGCCACGGTCCTGGACCTGTCGATGGTCGTCCCGCTCGCCTTCCTGTTGATGTTCACCCTGATTCAGGGCGGCCTCTGGTTCCACGGCCGGTCCGTGGCACACCACGCTGCCCAACAGGCCGTGGACGCACAGCGCGCCTACGACGCAGCCCCGGACGCGGGAAAGACGACTGCCGCCGCGTTCCTGGCCCGGATGGGCGCCTCCCTGACCGGCGCCGCCGTACGGGTCAGCGACGACGGCGAGAGGGTCAGCGTGCAGGTGGAAGGCAACGTGATCAACCTGGTGCCGGGATGGAACGGGCACGTCAGCCAGAGCGTCCAGGCCCCCGTCGAGAAGTTCCGCCCATGAACCGCCAACTGTGGCCAGGCCACGTGGACCGTGACCGCGGCAGCGCCTTGACCACAGCCGTCTTCTGGCCCGTGGGATTAATGCTGCTCGGCCTGACGATCGCCTGCGGGCGGGTGGCGCTGGCCGAGGGCGCCGCCGACGCGGCCGCCCGCAATGCCGCACGCACCGCATCACTGGCCGGCGATCCGGCCTCCGGCGCGGCAGACGCCCGCCAGGCCGCGCAGACCAGTCTGGCCACCTCCGGCATCCACTGCGCCGGCATCACCGTCGCGTTGGACACCAGCGGACTCGCCGCACCCGCCGGGCAGGCCGCGCGTGTGACGGCCACCGTGTCGTGCACCGCACCGCTGAGCGACCTTGCGCTGCCCGGCATTGCCGGGTCCACAACGCTCACCAGCACCAAGACCTCCGTCGTGGACACCTGGGCACCACGGGGCGGCACATGACCAGGTGGCGTCGACGACTGCGTATCCGCTCCAGCGGCCCGGACCGAGGCGGCATGGAACTGTTCTACGCGGGCTGCACCGCGATCGCGTTCCTCATCATCGGCCTTGTCATCGACGGCGGGCTGGCCCTGGACCGCATGTCGGATGCCGACTACATCGCGCAGGAGGCCGCGCGGGCCGGCGCCCAGCAGATCGATCCGGGCCAGGCCATCACCGGCGAAGCCATCGTGGTCGACCCGGACGCCGCCCAAGCCGCCGCCCGCGCCTTCCTCAGCAGCGCGGGCGTCGACGGTGACGTCGCCATCGCCCAGGACGGGCAGAGCCTCACGGTGACCGTGCGCGACGCCTACCACCCCTACTTCGCGTCCCTGATCGGCGTCGCCGAGATGCCCGTGACGGGACACGGCACGGCCACGCTGCTCCACCAGCCCGGAGGCTGACCCCATATGCCCCACTCCCCCACGCCCGTGCGCCGCCGCGGCCGTTCCTGGCCCCGGACTGTCCTGCGCGGCCTGTTCGCGCTCGCCGCGCTGATCGCCGGCGTGCCCGCGCTACTGCTCGCCGTCGGCACGCTGCCCGCGACGCTGCCGACGCTGGACTCGGCACGCCAGGTGCTGCTGAGCGCGGACGATGACGGCTCGGGCCTGCTGACCACGATGACCGTGGCGGCGTGGATCGCGTGGCTGTGGCTGGTGATCCCCGTCCTGACCGAGGTCGCCGCGGTCATGGCCCGGCGTACGACGCCGCAACTTCCGGGCATGGCCACCGGTCAGCGTCTGGCCGGGTTTCTGCTGGGCAGCATCGTGCTCGCCTCGCCCGCCGCCGCGGCCAGCGCCGCCACCCCGGCACTCGCCGCCACCGCACCCCACGCGCCGCCGGCCGACCGGGCGACGAACAGCCAGCACAACGCCCCCGCCCCGAACACAACCTCGGAGAAGGCGGCACCGGATGGGAGCGTCGAGGAAGTCACCGTGGGAGCGGAGGACACCACATGGTGGGAACTGGCCGAGCAGTGGCTGGGGGACGGCAGCCGCTACACCGAGTTGCAGCGCCTCAACCCCGACATACCCACCACGGCATCAGTAGTGCCCCAGGGCACGACTGTCCGCGTACCCACACGGGCCGAGGTACCCGGTGATGTGTCCAGCGCCGGCCTCCACACGCACCTCGCCTCCAGCACGCAGGATGCGGCGCGGGAGGGGGACGCGGATGTGGTCACGGTGGAACCCGGCGATTCCCTCTCGCAGATCGCCGTCGAGGAACTTCACGACGGCACCAAGTGGCCGCTGCTGTTCGACGCCAGCCGGGGCACCACGCAGCCCGACGGCCTGCCGAGCATCACGGATCCGGACATGATCTATCCCGGGCAGCAGGTCACCGTGCCCGAGGCGGCGTCCGAGCGACCCGATCGTCCCCGAGAAGGCACTGGTGACGGCTCCAGCACGGGGAACTCCACTGCCCCGGACACGGACGACGGAGAGAAGGAATCGGGTGGTGACACGGGAGGAGTTGGCCAGCCGCCGACACCCGATCAGTCCGCCCCCTCACAAGCGGAATCTCCTGCGCCGAGCGGGTCGAGGAGTAGTCCGTCCGGGCAGCCCGGTGAGGGCGCTGAGTCCGCCGCGCCTTCGTCTGGCATCGGCGCGTCGTCCACGCCGTCATCTGACGCCACGCCGACACCGGCCGCGTCCACGGCGCCTCCATCGCAGAAGCCTGCTTCCACGCCCACGGGCCAGGGGCTACAACTGCGGATCGTGCTGGGCGCGGGCGCGCTGCTGGCAGCCGCCGTGACCGGTGCGCTCGCCGCGCGCCGCATGCTGCAGCGCCGTCGCCGCAAGCCGGGTGAGACGATCGCGATCGCATCGGAAACCTCTTCGGCAGAAGCGCAGTTGGCTGCCGCCGCCGAACCCACGGGGGCGGCCCGTCTGGATGCGGCTCTTCGGACGCTGGCCCACCAGGTAGAGGATGGCGCCGGCATGCCCGGGCTGCGAGCCGCGCGGATCGGTGAACGCTCCCTGGAAGTCCTGCCCGAGGATCTCTCGCAGGAGCCGACGGCTCCCTTCACAGCAGGGCACGGTGACTGGTGGGTTCTTCCGGACGACGCTCAACTCCTGGACGAGGAGACCGCCCGCGAGGTGCCGGCACCATACCCGGGCCTGGTAACCATGGGCAGCACCGAAGCCGGTGACCTGCTCCTGCTGAACCTGACGCCCTTGCCGGCGCTGCTGCTAGCCGGCGACCCGGCTCACGTCACCGAGGTGTGCACCTCCCTCGCCCTGGAACTCGGGATGAGCCCATGGGCGGACGTCGAGATCGTCACGGTGGGGTTCGGCGAAGACCTGCCGCAACTGCTCCCCACCACACGGATCGCCCACATGCGCCAGGCCACACACGCGCTCCGCGATCTGAGCGAACGGCTCCTGGAAGCACACCAGATGCCCGACACCCGCCAGCAGCCCTACCTGCTGCTGTGCGCGTCCCTACTCGACACGGCCACGGCCTGGGAGTTCGCCGACGTCATCGACAAGTCCGGCTCCGTCCCCGTCACCCTGGTCGCCCCAGCGAGGACAACAACCGCGTACTTCCCCGACGCGGCGATCCTCAACGCCTCGCTCGACGAGCCGCAGCGCCTCGACCACGCCGGCATCGACATCACCCTGCAGCGTCTGGAGCGCGCCGCCTACGTACAGATCGCCACGGCGTTGAAGGTGTCCGGGCAGCCGCCCCAGGCGGGCGGGAGTGCCTGGCAGGAGGTGCCGGACGAGCCCGACCGGATGCGGCAGCCCGGACAACCCGCTCCGAACGTATCCGTTACGCCCACAACCTCCGCTGCCGCAAGCCCCTCGCCAGCAGCGGCAACGGACGTGAGTGCAGGGGTGTACCCGGCTCTGCTCGCCGCCACCACCAATCCGTCCGGGCTACGGCTCCTGCCCCCTGCCGCGGCATCACCGCAGGCCGAGAGTGAGCACAACCCACGGACCGAAACGGCGTGGCCGCCGGGCTCCCCAACCCCCGCGGCCACGCAGCACCCGGAGGAAAATGACGAGGGCGCCGCCGAAGAAACCACAGCGCAAGGGGCACATGAGAGCGAGACTCTTGATCTGGACGCACCCGAGATCCGGGTCCTTGGCCCGGTCGAGGTAACCGGCGTGGACAGCACCGGCCACGGCCCGCGGATGGCACAACTCGCCGCGCTGCTGTTCTTCCGGCCCGGCCGGAGCGCACATGTGCTGTGCTCTGACATGGACCCCGTCAGCCCGTGGTCGGTCAGCACCCTCAACGCCCGGCTACAAGGTTTGCGCCGCTGTCTGGGCAACGACCCCGCCGGCAACCCTTACGTGCCCCGGCGCAGTTCCGGTGACACCCCGTACCGCCTCTCCCCCACCGTGCGCTGCGACTGGACCCGCTTCCTCCAACTCGCCGAACGTGCCCTGCCACTGGGACCAGCAGGGCTGACCGATCTGGAGAAGGCGCTGGCCCTGGTGCGAGGCCGACCCTTCGGGGACAAGCCCCTGCCCTGGGCCGAGCCCTTCCGGCAGGAAATGATCACACGCATCATCGACATCGCACACACCATCGCCGCCCACCGCACCCCCGCAGGCCCGGACCACGACCTCAGCGCAGCCCGCCGAGCCATCTCCACCGGTCTCGACGTCGACGACACGGCGGAACTGCTGTACCGGGACTGGATGCGCATCGAACACACAGCCGGAAACCGGCAGGGCGTGCACACCGCCATCGCCCGCGTGCAGCAGATCAACCAGGCACTGGACTGCGACCTGGAGACGTCGACCGAGCACCTCATCAACGAACTCCTTCAACCAACCCCTCCCCCACACGTCGAAAACGCATGAGCACCACCCGGCTTGCCAAGGACACAGCGCGAGCCTTTCACCGCGTGCATCGGGTTCTCATCGGCGTGGTCGTCGCCGGTGCGGTCGTCATCGCCGCGATCGGCTTCGCGGGGTCGTACGCGGCCGTCCGTGAACTGGCCCTGAAAAAGGGCTTCGGAAACTTCAGTTACGTCTTCCCGATCGGCATCGACGCGGGTATCTGCGTCCTGCTCGCCCTCGACCTCCTCCTCACCTGGATCAGGATCCCGTTCCCGCTGCTGCGCCAGACGGCGTGGCTGCTGACGATGGCGACGATCGCGTTCAACGGCGCGGCGGCCTGGCCGGACCCGCTGGGCGTCGGTATGCACGCCGTGATCCCGGTGCTGTTCGTGGTCGCGGTGGAGGCGGCCCGGCACGCCATCGGCCGTATGGCGGACATCACGGCGGACAAGCACATGGAGGGCGTCCGCCTGACCCGCTGGCTCCTCTCCCCGCTGCCGACGTTCCTCCTCTGGCGGCGGATGAAGCTGTGGGAGCTGCGCTCCTACGACCAGGTCATGAAGCTGGAGCAGGAACGTCTCGTCTACCAGGCCCGCCTCCACGCCCGCTTCGGCCGGGCCTGGCGGCGCAAGGCCCCGGTGGAGTCCCTGATGCCCCTGCGCCTGGCCCGCTACGGCGTCCCCCTCGCGGAAACCGCCCCCTCAGGCCTCGCAGCAGCAGGCCTTACCTCCGGACTCAACAAGCCGCCGCCTCCACACACAGGCGCCCTGTCCGCCTCACCCCAGCCACAGAGTCCGGCGACCGCAGCCGGGTCAGGCAGCATGCGACGGCAACCCGACCGTCCGAGCAGGCGCGTGCGCAAGATGCGGGCTGCGCCCCCGGGCACAGCCCGACCACCGCGGCCGTCACCCCCCGTCGAACCGGACGGACGATTCGACGCCGCGTACCAAATGTGGCTCTCCCTGTTTCACGTCGAACCCACGGCCAGTCAGTTCGCGTTCTTCCTCCGAAACGAGTACAACATCCCCACCGCGGGAGGCACACCACTCCCCGACGTACAGCTGCTGCCCCTCCTGAGGGATCTCCAGCAGCGTCACACGGCATCGTCCGAGGGAGACCGTCCCCGGGAAGACAGCAGCACGGCCTCGGCGGACGAGACAACCCGCCACGAGTACGGCCCCGACCCCATCCTCACCCGGACCGGGCAGCACAGCCAGCACCCGTCAACGGCAGCCCTAGCCGGCATGAACGAGCAGAACGCCAACGCCCACGTCGAAACTCGGCCGCTCACTAAGGAGAACCCCACCGATACGGTCCCGGCCTCGCCCAAGCCCGGGACCGGAGAGACCAAGTCCCCGGCCGAAGAGACCGCGCCGTCGGCCGAAGACGTCAATGACACTGCCGGCAAGCAGGCGCCTTCCGACGCAGAACGTGCCCTGACCACGGTCGACCGCTACTACCACGCATGGACGCAATATCTGGAGCAGTACGGCGACGAACCGACATCCGGGCAGCTGTCTGTCTTCCTCGCGGGCCGGGGCATCAACGGCCCCGGCGGCAAACCGGTCAGTCCCTCCACACTGCGCCGCTACTACGTCTCCTTCCGCGTCTACCGGACATGGGCCGAACACCGCACACGCAACCCCGTTCCCTCACCCGACACCGTGGCACAGGACTGTTCAACACACGGGATCACCGCGCAATACAACAAACCCATCGCCCCCGACACCATCACCAAGCAGGCCGCCGACTTCGAACGCCGCTGGCACGCACTCACCCGTCACCACACCGGTTCCCACCATTGACGCCACGCGCCCGCGCACTCTCCCCACCAGCCCGGCGACCCACTGGGCCCACTTGGCCGAGGGAAAGGATCTTCAACTCGTGGCACTCTCCCCGATGGTTCGTTGGTCTCCAGCGGGCGGGGTACTGGCGCATGCCTGAGTTATCCACAGGTCCTCTCCTCATCGCGCTGGACCGCCTAGGGTGCCGACTCTGGTTGATCAAAATCACGGAGGAGTCCTGTGCCCTACCGAGTCGAGCTGGCCGTACATGTTGAGAACGCACTCGAGCAGCTGTCCGAGCAAGCCCGCCACGAGGTCATGGAGACCATTGCCACAGTGCTGCTTCGTCCAGAGAAATGGCCACCACCCGGCGGCTGGAACTGGGCAGTACACAACGGTGACCGGTCCTGGGTGGAGTACACCGCAGCCGCTGACGGCATCGAGGTCGTCAACGTGGCCTGGACGGGGTGAACCCTCGCGAAATACGGCGATCCGTCCACCACCCCGGCGTCCTCGCCATCCCCTCTGGCTGAAGGGTCAGTTGGGGGAGCCCAGTTGCCCCTGTGCGGCAGGGATGGGCGATGATGTTCGGGCAGGCACGGTCTCGCTCGGTTCTCATGGGTCTCGACAACCACATGATCGCCCGCACCGTGCCTGCTCTGTTCTCCGTGCCCCTTGCCGCACAACGGACATGACGCCACGTCACTCATGAGACCGCCGAACCGGACCAATCTCGATCATGCAATGACCCTGCCACCAGCACCGCCTCGTCGTCGTGCAGATGCTCCACCACGTGTCACCCACGTCGTCGCGGACCTGGTCGGCGTCCCACTTGGCCCGCCCGAGCAAGTGCTGCATGCCGTCCGGGGTCCTGTCCCGGGCCCACTCGGCGATGGTGTGAGGTCGGACCGGGGCGCCCGGCCGACGTTGCCGTCGGTGGGTTTCCCCGGCCCGCCTCCCGAACCGGACGTGCCCGATCTCCAGGCATCCGG
>NZ_JBSFMT010000062.1:0-67875 GCF_053599695.1 Streptomyces sp. NPDC000878
CGACACCCGAATTCGGGTGACCGCCCCATCGGCGTTCGTACTACTACTAGCCGAGCGCCTTGCCCGGCAGCTCGACCTTTGCGCCCAGCTCCACGAGCTTCTCCATGAAGTTCTCGTAGCCCCGGTTGATCAGGTCGATGCCGTGCACCCTGGAGGTGCCCTGGGCGGCCAAGGCGGCGATCAGGTACGAGAAGCCGCCCCGGAGGTCCGGGATGACCAGGTCGGCGCCCTGGAGGCGCGTGGGGCCCGACACGACCGCCGAGTGGAGGAAGTTGCGCTGCCCGAAGCGGCAGTGGGAGCCGCCGAGGCACTCGCGGTAGAGCTGGATGTGCGCGCCCATCTGGTTCAGCGCAGAGGTGAAGCCGAGCCGGGACTCGTACACCGTCTCGTGGACGATGGACAGGCCCGTGGCCTGCGTCAGGGCGACGACCAGCGGCTGCTGCCAGTCCGTCTGGAAGCCCGGGTGCACGTCCGTTTCGAGGGCGATGGACTTCAACTGGCCGCCCGGGTGCCAGAAGCGGATGCCCTCGTCGTCGATCTCGAAGGCCCCGCCCACCTTCCGGTAGGTGTTGAGGAACGTCATCATCGAGCGCTGCTGGGCGCCGCGGACGTAGATGTTGCCCTCGGTCGCCAGCGCCGCCGACGCCCACGACGCGGCCTCCAGACGGTCCGGGAGGGCCGCGTGGTTGTAGCCGTCGAGCTTGTCGACACCGGTGACACGGATCGTGCGGTCGGTGTCCATGGCGATGATCGCGCCCATCTTCTGCAGTACGCAGATGAGGTCCTCGATCTCGGGCTCCACGGCCGCGTTGGACAACTCCGTGACGCCCTCCGCCAGCACCGCCGTCAGCAGGACCTGTTCGGTCGCGCCCACGGACGGATACGGCAGTGCGATCTTCGTACCGCGCAGCCGCTGCGGAGCCTCCAGGTACTGCCCGTCCGCCCGCTTCTCGATCGTCGCGCCGAACTTCCGCAGCACCTCGAAGTGGAAGTCGATCGGCCGGCCGCCGATGTCACAGCCGCCGAGGCCCGGGATGAACGCGTGCCCGAGGCGGTGCAGGAGGGGGCCGCAGAAGAGGATCGGGATACGGCTCGAACCCGCGTGCGCGTCGATGTCGGCGACGTTGGCGCTCTCCACGTGCGACGGGTCCATGATCAGCTCGCCGGGCTCCTCGCCCGGCCGGACCGTCACCCCGTGCAGTTGGAGCAGCCCGCGCACGACGCGGACGTCACGGATGTCGGGGACATTGCGCAGTCGACTTGGCGCACTGCCCAGCAGGGCGGCCACCATGGCCTTCGGTACGAGGTTCTTCGCACCGCGGACCCGGATCTCGCCCTCCAGCGGGGTGCCGCCGTGGACAATCAGTACGTCGTCTGTGCCGTTGACCGTCATGTATCTCGCGTTCCGATGAGTTGGGCGGGGGTGTTGGGCGGGCCCGTCGTGCAGGACGCGGTCGTACAGGCACGCGCAGGAGCCGAAGAGCAAGGGTAATCGCCGTACACCCCCCTTCTGTAAGCCCAAGCGCCGCCCAGCCGTGTCATAGCTTTGCCACAACACGAACGGTTCGCCGCCGGGCACGTGCGGTCACCGGCGCCTGCGTGCGCCCGCCCCGCTTCCCTGAGCCCTGAGCTGCGTTCACTCGGGTACCCCGATTGGCTCCCCGCACCGGGGGAAGATGCGGGATCATGTCTGGCATGACCGAGGTGTCCTCGCTCACAGGGCGGCTGCTCGTGGCCACGCCCGCCCTGGCGGACCCGAACTTCGACCGCGCGGTGGTGCTCCTTCTCGACCACGACGAGAAGGGCTCCCTCGGTGTCGTCCTCAACCGGCCGACCCCGGTGGACGTGGGCGACATCCTGGAGGGCTGGGCGGACCTCGCGGGCGCCCCCGGGGTCGTGTTCCAGGGCGGCCCGGTCTCCCTCGACTCCGCGCTCGGCATCGCGGTCATCCCCGGCGGCGGGGTGTCGGGGGAGCGCACACCGCTCGGCTGGCGGCGGGTGCACGGCGCGATCGGCCTCGTCGACCTGGAGGCCCCGCCCGAACTGCTCGCCAAGGCGCTCGGATCGCTGCGGATCTTCGCCGGGTACTCGGGCTGGGGACCGGGACAGCTGCAGGACGAGCTGACGGACGGGGCCTGGTACGTCGTGGAGTCGGAACCGGGGGACGTCTCCTCGCCGGCCCCGGAACGCCTGTGGCGCGAGGTGCTCAGACGTCAGCGCAGCGAACTCGCCATGGTCGCCACGTACCCCGATGACCCTTCGCTCAACTGACGGCTGTGACCTTCAGTACCCTTGCCGTTATGAGCACTCTTGAACCTGAGACCCAGCCCCAGCGCGGGACTGGTACGGGGACCCTCGTCGAACCGGCGCCGCAGACCTCGCACGGCGACGGCGACCACGAGCGCTTCGCCCACTACGTCCAGAAGGACAAGATCATGGCGAGCGCCCTCGACGGGACTCCCGTCGTGGCGCTGTGCGGCAAGGTGTGGGTACCGGGCCGCGACCCGAAGAAGTACCCGGTGTGTCCCATGTGCAAGGAGATCTACGAGTCCATGGGCTCCGGCGGCGACGAGGGCAAGGGCGACGGCAAGAAGTAGGGCCGAGCGCTGGTTGGCTGTTCAGTAGAGCGAGGTCCCTAGGGTGCGTTTTGTGTGCCCTGGGGACCTTTGCGCTGTCTGTCGTTGCATGGAGTGCTTCGGCCGGTCACAGAGTGGTGGAGACGTGGTCAAGACCTCTTGTGGCCATGTCCATGTAGTCCATAACCTCCGTGGTGTTGTGCAGAGCGAAACATCCATTGCGCATGTTGCAACGCTTTTACCGGAGGAAACGCCAGATGAAGCTCTCTGTCCGATCTGTTCGATCTGCTCGGCTGGTCGCCTCCGTGGCCGCCCTGGCCCTCGCCGGGCTCACTGCCACCGCCTGTGCCCCCGAAACCTCGGACAACTCCTCCTCCGGCAAGGACGAGCAGACCGGCACCCTGCGCGTGTGGCTCTTCCAGGAGGTCGGCAACGCCCCGAAGGAGAAGGTCGTCACCTCGGTCGTCGACGCCTTCGAGAAGGCTCACAAGGGCGCCGAGGTCAAGGTCGAGTACATCCCCGTCGAGACCCGCGCCCAGCGCATCAAGGCCGCCTTCAACGACCCGAAGAGCGCCCCCGACGTCATCGAGTACGGCAACACGGACACCGCCGGTTACGTCGCCGACGGCGGACTCCTCGACATCAGCAAGGAGTTCGCGGCCTGGGACGAGTCGTCGGACACCGACCCGACCGCCCGCCAGTCCGTCACCGTCGACAGCAAGGTCTACGGCGCCCCCTTCTTCGTGGGCGTCCGCGCCCTCTACTACCGCACCGACGTCTTCGAGGAACTCGGCCTCGAAGTCCCGAAGACCATGGCCGAGTTGACCGAGACCGCCCACGCGATCCGCGCGGCCAAGCCCGACCTGTACGGGCTCGTGGTCGGCGGCGCCTTCACCTACGGCGCGATGCCGTTCGTCTGGGCCAACGGCGGTGAACTCGCCACCGGCCGGGGCGGTTCGTACGCCTCCGCCATCGACAGCACCGCTTCCCAGAAGGGCATCAAGGCCTACACCTCCCTCTTCGGCGACGACAACTGTCCCGCCGCCAAGTGCGCGGGCATGGGCGGCAACGACACCATCACCGCCTTCGCCGCGGGCAAGGCCGGCATGGCGATCGGCGGCGACTTCAACCACGCGGCCGTCGAGGCCGGCAAGGTGAAGGGCGAGTACGCGGTCGTACCGCTGCCGGGTGTCACGGCCGGCTCGGTGGCACCGGCGTTCGCGGGCGGGAACAACCTCGGTGTGCTGAACAGCACTTCGCACCGGACGCTCGCGGTCGACCTCATGGAGGCGCTCGCCTCGAAGCAGACGCAGACCGAACTCTTCGACGCGATGGGCTTCCTGCCGACGTTCGCGGACACGCGGGCGGTGGTCGCCAAGAAGGAGCCGTACGTCGCGCCGTTCGTGAAGACGCTCGCCGCGGGCACGAAGTTCGTGCCGGCGTCGCCCGCGTGGTCGCAGATCGACTCTTCGCTGGTGCTGCCGACGATGTTCCAGGAGATCGTCAGCGGCAAGAAGGATGTTGCGGCTGCCTCTGCTGACGCGGCGAAGAAGATGGATGACGCGTTTGGGTCTGTGGGGTGACGGCGCCTACTCGGGTGGGGGGTGCGGAGGGTTTGCGCGTGCCGGTCCGTCGTGGCTTGTCGCGCAGTTCCCCGCGCCCCTCTGGTAGGTCCAGTGCCCCCTGGCTTTATCTCGCGCCTGCTCTTGTCGTCCTTGGTGGGCTTCTCCTTTACCCCATTTATCAGCTTGGGTTGATCTCGTTCTTTGACTACACCCAGGCGCAGGTGAGTGGTGGCAAACCGACCACCTTTGAAGGGCTTGCCAACTACCGGGAGATATTTTCTGACTCCCAGTTCTGGCGGGTGCTGCTGGCCACCGTCCTCTTTGCCGCTGCCTGTGTGGTGTCCACGCTCTCCGTCGGGTGTGCGCTCGCCGTGCTGCTGACTCGTGTCCGTGCGCTGCCCCGGCTCGCGTTGATGCTGGCGGCGCTCGGGGCGTGGGCGACGCCCGCGGTCACCGGGTCCACCGTCTGGCTGTTGCTGTTCGATCCCGACTTCGGGCCCGTCAACCGGGTGCTGGGTCTCGGCGACCACTCATGGACGTACGGACGACTGAGCGCCTTCTTCCTGGTGCTGCTCGAAGTGGTGTGGTGCTCCTTCCCGTTCGTGATGGTCACGGTGTACGCGGGTATCCGCGCCGTACCGGCCGAGGTGCTGGAGGCGGCGTCCCTGGACGGCGCGTCCCAACTGCGCATCTGGCGCTCGGTGCTGGCGCCGATGCTCCGCCCGATCCTGGTGGTCGTCACCATCCAGTCGGTCATCTGGGACTTCAAGGTCTTCACGCAGATCTATGTGATGACGAACGGCGGCGGTATCGCCGGCCAGAACCTCACCCTCAACGTCTACGCCTACCAACAGGCCTTCGCCTCCTCCCAGTACAGCCTCGGCTCGGCGATCGGGATCGTGATGCTGGTGATCCTGCTCGCCGTGACGCTCGTGTACCTGCGGCTGCTGCGCAGGCAGGGGGAGGAACTGTGATGTCCGGCAACGTTGTCCAAGGTGTGCGCGGTGTGCAGCGGTTCGTACGGCGGCCCTGGCGGCTGGCCGCCGAGGTGTCGGCGTTGCTGATCGCGGCCGTCGTCGCCTTCCCCCTCTACTGGATGGTGCTCAGCGCCTTCAAACCGGCCGGCGAGATCGAGTCGACCGAGCCGAGGCCCTGGACGCTGGACCCGTCCCTGGACTCCTTCCGGCGGGTCTTCGGGCAGCAGGAATTCGGCCGGTACTTTCTCAACAGCCTTGTGGTCGCCTGCTCGGTGGTCGTCGTCTCGGCGCTGATCGCGTTTCTCGCGGCGACCGCGGTGACCCGATTCCGGTTCCGCTTCCGGACCACCCTGCTGATCATGTTCCTGGTGGCCCAGATGGTGCCCGTGGAGGCGCTGACCATCCCGCTGTTCTTCCTCATGCGGGACTTCGGGCAGCTGAACACGCTGGGTGCCCTGATCCTGCCGCACATCGCCTTCTCGCTGCCCTTCGCGATCTGGATGCTGCGGGGCTTTGTGAAGGCCGTTCCCGAGGCGCTGGAGGAGGCCGCGTACATCGACGGGGCCAGCCGGTCACGATTCCTGTGGCAGATCCTTTTCCCGCTGGTCTTCCCGGGGTTGGTGGCCACGAGCGTGTTCTCCTTCATCTCGGCCTGGAACGACTTCCTGTTCGCCAAGTCGTTCATCATCAGTGACACCTCCCAGTCGACGCTGCCGATGGCCCTGCTGGTCTTCTACAAGCCCGACGACCCGGACTGGGGCGGCGTGATGGCCGCCTCCACGGTGATGACGATTCCGGTGCTGGTGTTCTTCGTACTCGTGCAGCGCCGACTGGTGTCGGGGCTCGGTGGAGCGGTAAAGGACTGAGGACTGACGTGAGTTCACTGAGTTCACTGAGTTCACTGACGGATGTGATTCCGGCGCCGCGCGGTGTCGTCGCCGGTTCCGGCGAGGTACGGCTGACGGTGCACTCCCAGCTGTACGCCGGCCACGGGGTGGAGGGCGTCGGCCAGTGGCTGCGCACCGTCCTCTGGCAGGCCACCGGTCTGCCGCTGCGCGAGGGGCGGGAACCCGGCGACACGGACACCGACGGCGACGGCATCGGGCTCCAACTCGACCCCGAACTGGGCCCCGAGGAGTACCGCCTCGTCAGCGACGAGACCGGCGTCCGCATCGAGGGCGGCAGCGCGGCCGGTGTCTTCTGGGGTGCCCAGACACTGCGGCAACTCCTCGGCCCCGACGCGTACCGAAAGGCCCCGCTGGGCCGCGACCGCACCTGGGCCGTGCCGCACGTGACCATCGAGGACAGCCCCCGCTTCCGCTGGCGCGGCCTCATGCTCGACGTGGCCCGGCACTTCATGCCCAAGGAAGGCGTCCTGCGCTACCTGGACCTGATGGCGGCGCACAAACTCAACGTCTTCCACTTCCACCTGACGGACGACCAGGGCTGGCGCGTCGAGATCAAGCGGTACCCGAAGCTGACCGAGGTCGGCTCCTGGCGGGCCCGGACGAAATTCGGCCACCGCGCCTCACCGCTGTGGGAGGAGAAGCCGCACGGGGGCTTCTACACCCAGGACGACATCCGCGAGATCGTCGCGTACGCCGCCGAGCGGCATATCACCGTCGTCCCCGAAATCGACGTACCGGGGCACTCGCAGGCCGCCATCGCCGCGTATCCGGAACTCGGCAACACCGATGTCATCGACACGACCTCCCTCTCCGTCTGGGACACCTGGGGCATCAACAGAAACGTACTCGCCCCCACTGACAACACCCTGCGCTTCTACGAGGGCGTCTTCGAGGAACTCCTCGACCTGTTCCCCGGGGAGTTCGTCCACATCGGCGGCGACGAGTGCGCGAAGGACCAGTGGCAGCAGTCGCCCACCGCGCAGGCCCGCATCAAGGAACTCGGGCTCGGCGACGAGGACGGGCTCCAGTCGTGGTTCATCCGGCACTTCGACACCTGGCTGACCGCGCGCGGACGCCGGCTCATCGGCTGGGACGAGATCCTCGAGGGCGGCCTCGCACCGGGGGCGGCCGTCTCCTCCTGGCGCGGTTACGCGGGCGGCATCACGGCCGCGCGCGCGGGCCACGACGTCGTCATGTGCCCCGAGCAGCAGGTGTACTTGGACCACCGTCAGCACGACGGCGCCGACGAACCCGTCCCCATCGGGTACGTCCGCACCCTTGAGGATGTCTTTCGCTTCGAGCCGGTTCCACCGGAGTTGGGCCCCAAGGAGGCGCGGCACGTCCTCGGCGCGCAGGCCAACCTGTGGACCGAGGTGATGGAGGACGCCGGGCGCGTGGACTACCAGGCCTTCCCGCGCCTGGTCGCCTTCGCCGAGGTCGCCTGGAGTGCCCTGCCCGCGCCCGCCGAACGGGACTTCGCCGACTTCGAACGCCGGATGACCGCCCATTACGGGCGACTTGACGCCCTCGGCGTCGGCTATCGGCCACCCGCGGGGCCGCATCCGTGGCAGCAGCGGCCCGGGGTCCTCGGACGCCCGATCGAGGGGACGCCCCCGAACGTGTGAGGCCCCACGGGCCCGATGCCCCAAGGCCCCACGGCTCCAAGGCCCCACGACTCCACAGGGGAAAAGCCCCCAATGGTCGCCGATCAGTTCCAATCGGAACTGGTCGGCGATGTCGTGTGAAAACGGACCATCTCGCTGGTGAGAGGGGCGAATGCCTCCTAGCGGACCCCTGCGTTCGGGTCTCGCGAGAATGTGCCAGAGTTGCCACGTCCGCCCTGTCAGCACGTACCGTACGGCAACACAGGTGGGACCAGGTGGGGCAGCGGGAAGGGGCAGCCGGTTTGACCACGCACGCACCGCAGGCGGCGCAGGCCGTGACGCTGCCCGCCTCGCTGGACGAGGCCGTCGCGGCGCTCGCCGCCATGCCGGCCGCCGTCCCCGTGGCGGGCGGCACCGACCTCATGGCCACCGTCAACTCCGGGCAGCTCAGGCCCGCCGCGCTCGTCGGCCTCGGCCGGATCAGCGAGATCCGCGGCTGGCAGTACCAGGACGGCCACGCCCTGCTCGGCGCCGGTCTCACCCACGCACGGATGGGCCGCCCCGACTTCGCCGCCCTCATCCCGGCCCTGGCCGCCTCCGCGCGCGCCGCGGGCCCGCCGCAGATCCGCAACGCCGGCACCCTGGGCGGCAACATCGCCACGGCCGCCCCCACGGGGGACGCGCTTCCCGTGCTGGCCGCCCTGGAGGCGACGCTCATCATCGCGAGCCCCGGCGGCGCTCGCCGGGAGATCCCGGTGTCGCACCTGCTGGCAGGCGTCGAATTGTTGCGCGCCGGTGAACTTATCGGCTTCGTGCGCGTGCCCCTGCTGCACGCCCCCCAGGTCTTCCTGAAGGCCACCGGACGGACCGGCCCCGGGCGCGCCCTCGCGTCCGTCGCGCTCGTCCTCGACCCCGCCCGGCGTGGCGTCAGGTGCGCCGTCGGTGCCATAGCGCCGATGCCGCTGCGCCCCCTGGACGCCGAGCAGTGGGTCGCCCGGCTGATCGACTGGGACAACAACCGCACGATCGTCCCGGAGGCGCTGGGTGCCTTCGGGGAGTACGTCGCCGCGGCCTGCATCCCCGACCCCGTTCCGGACGCGGACGGTTCCGTACCGCCGCTTCCGCCCGCCGTACTGCATCTGCGGCGCACCGTCGCCGCGCTGGCCCGACGAGCACTGGGGAGGGCACTTTCGTGACCGACGACCAGTACAGCGACGACCAGTACGGGGACGGGCGCGGGAATCAACAGGGGGCGCAGGAAGAGGGCGCGCCCCGTGGTGGAGGCCGCTGGGACCCGCTGCCCCAGGGTGACTACGACGACGGTGCCACCGCCTTCGTGAAGCTCCCCGAAGGCGGCATCGAGGCGTTCCTGGCCTCCGTGGACAGCCCGCTGGCCGCGCCCGGCCACGGATACGTGCCCCCGCAGATAGCGGCAGCACCGGGCACCGGGGCCGAGGACGGTTCCTGGGGTGCGCCGCCCGCGCCCCCCGGGGGTGTCCAGTGGCCCGACCCGAACGCCGTGCCCCAGGAGTCCCCGCAGACCCAGCACGACGGGTTCACGTACGACCAGAGTTCGACGGGGCAGTGGGCTTTCGAGCAGCGGACCGCCGCGCCCGAGGGTGCGGCTCCCGGCACGCCCGGCCGCGAGGTGACCGGGGAGTGGCGGATCCCCGTCGCGGGTGGTGATCTTCCGGACGAATCGGGCGAGTTCAGTACATCGGCGCTCGTCGAGCAGTGGGGCGGCACGCCGCCGGCCACGCTCCCCGGCGGCGCGCCCGCACCCTGGGCGACGGAGGGCGCGGGACAGGCCTGGGCGCCCGGACCCGAGTCGACACGGGAGCGGGAGTCCGGTCCGGCGCTCGGCGCGGAGCCGACGTACGCGCCCGAAACCGGGCACGAAACGGGCGGCGCCGGTCGCCCGGGCGCCGGGATCGGTCACCCGGCCGACGTCTCCGGTCGCACCCCGGCCGAAGCCGGTCACCCGGTCGCCGACGAGGATCGCGTCCCCGTCGAGATCACCCACGACCCCGACGAGGGCCCTGAAGGCCCCGCAGAGGCCGTCACGGAGCCCGACACGACCTCCGGGCCGGAAAGCCCGCCGGAGGCCGCTGAGGAGCCCGTGGAGGGCGAGCCGGACGCGGACACCGAGGCATCCGGTGCCGCCGCGACCGACGTCGACCCGGACACGGCCGACCGGACCGACGACGCCCCCGGAATGCCCGGCGAGGAACACCCCCTCGCCTCCTACGTGCTGCGCGTCAACGGCTCCGACCGGCCCGTCACCGACGCCTGGATCGGCGAGTCGCTGCTCTACGTGCTGCGCGAGCGCCTCGGCCTCGCCGGTGCCAAGGACGGCTGCTCCCAGGGCGAGTGCGGGGCCTGCAACGTCCAGGTGGACGGGCGGCTCGTCGCCTCCTGCCTGGTGCCCGCGGTCACCGCCGCCGGCAGCGAGGTGCGCACAGTGGAGGGTCTCGCCACCGACGGACAGCCCTCGGACGTCCAGCGCGCGCTCGCCAAGTGCGGTGCCGTGCAGTGCGGTTTCTGCGTCCCCGGGATGGCGATGACCGTGCACGACCTCCTGGAGGGCAACCCCGCCCCGACCGACCTGGAGACACGCCAGGCACTGTGCGGCAACCTGTGCCGCTGCTCCGGCTACCGGGGCGTCCTGGAGGCGGTCCGCGAGGTCGTCGCCGAACGCGAGGCGCACGCCGCCGACGCCGAGGCGGAGGACGGCGAGGCCCGCATCCCGCACCAGGCCGGACCGGGCGCGGGCGGGGTCAACCCCTCCGCGTTCGATGCCCCGGGCTTCGAGCCCGCCCGCAACCACGACTCGCACGCCCCGCACGACCAGACGTACGGCCAGGACGGAGGCCAGACGTGAGCAACGAAGCCGCCACCGCGACCACGGCCGCGGAGGCCGCCCCCGACACGGAGGCGCTCCCGCACGGCCTCGGCGTGTCGCTGCCGGCCGCCGACGCGCGCGCGAAGACCGAGGGCACGTTCCCCTACGCGGCCGACCTGTGGGCCGAGGGCCTGCTGTGGGCCGCCGTACTGCGCTCTCCGCACCCGCACGCGCGCATCCTCTCCATCGACACCACCCACGCGCGCGAGATGCCCGGCGTACGGGCCGTCGTCACGCACGAGGACGTGCCGGGCGTGGAACTGCACGGCCGGGGCAGGGCCGACCGCCCGATGTTCGCCTCCGAGGTCGTACGCCACCACGGGGAGCCCATCGCCGCCGTCGCCGCCGACCACCCGGACACCGCGCGCATGGCTGCGGCGGCCGTCATCGTCGAGTACGAAGTACTCGACCCGGTGACCGACCCCGAGCAGGCCTTCGAGGCCGAGCCGCTGCACCCCGACGGCAATCTGATCCGGCACATCCCGCTGCGCCACGGCGACCCGGACGCGGCCGGCGAGATCGTCGTAGAGGGCCTCTACCGGATCGGCCGCCAGGACCCGGCCCCCATCGGTGCGGAGGCGGGCCTCGCGGTGCCGCGTCCCGACGGCGGCGTGGAGCTGTACCTGGCCTCGACGGACCCGCACGGGGACCGCGACGCCGCTGCCGCCTGCTACGGCCTGGAACCCGAGCGCGTGAAGGTGGTCGTCACGGGAGTTCCCGGCGCCACCGCCGACCGCGAGGACCAGGGCTTCCAACTCCCGCTGGGCCTGCTGGCGCTGAAAACGGGCTGCCCGGTGAAGCTCACGGCAACGCGCGAAGAGTCCTTCCTGGGCCACGTCCACAGACACCCCACCCTCCTGCGCTACCGCCACCACGCGGACACCGACGGCAAGCTGGTCAAGGTCGAGGCGCAGATCCTGCTCGACGCGGGCGCGTACGCGGACACCTCCGCGGAGGCCCTCGCGGCGGCCGTCTCCTTCGCCTGCGGCCCGTACGTCGTCCCCAACGCCTTCATCGAGGGCTGGGCGGTCCGCACCAACAACCCCCCCTCCGGCCATGTCCGCGGCGAGGGCGCGATGCAGGTCTGCGCGGCCTACGAGGCCCAGATGGACAAGCTCGCGAAGAAGCTCGGCGTCGACCCGGCGGAACTGCGCCTGCGCAACGCGATGGCCACGGGAGACGTCCTCCCGACGGGCCAATCGGTCACCTGCCCGGCCCCGGTGGCAGAACTCCTCCAAGCGGTACGGGACTTCCCGCTCCCGGCGCTCCCCAAGGACACGCCCGAGGACGAGTGGCTGCTCCCGGGCGGCCCCGAGGGCGCGGGCGAGCCGGGCGCTGTCCGCCGTGGCGTCGGCTACGGCCTGGGCATGGTCCACATGCTCGGCGCCGAGGGCGCGGACGAGGTCTCGACGGCCACCGTCAAGGTCCACGACGGCATCGCCACGGTCCTGTGCGCGGCGGTGGAAACCGGCCAGGGCTTCACCACCCTGGCCCGCCAGATCGTCCAGGAGACGCTAGGCATCGACGAGGTTCACGTAGCCCCCGTCGACACCGACCAGCCCCCGGCAGGACCGGGCGCGCGAGGCCGCCACACCTGGGTGTCGGGCGGTGCGGTGGAACGGGCGGCGAAAATGGTCCGCACGCAACTCCTCCAGCCCCTGGCCCACAAGTTCGGCATGTCCACAGAGCTGTTGCAGATCACCGACGGCAAGATCACCTCGTACGACGGTGTCCTGTCGACCACGGTGATGGAGGCGATGGACGGCAAGGAGCTCTGGGCCACGGCCCAGTGCCGCCCGCACCCCACGGAACCCCTGGACGAGACAGGCCAGGGCGACGCCTTCGTCGGGTTGGCGTTCTGCGCGATCCGCGCGGTGGTGGACGTCGACATCGAGCTGGGCTCGGTACGCGTGGTGGAGCTGGCGCTCGCCCAGGACGTGGGCCGCGTCCTGAACCCGGCCCAACTGGTCGCCCGTATCGAGGCGGGCGTCACCCAGGGCGTAGGCATCGCCCTGACCGAAAACCTGCGCTCCGCGCGCGGGCTGATCCGCCACCCTGACCTCACGGGCTACGCCCTCCCGACGGCCCTGGACGCCCCGGACATCCGCATCGTGAAACTGGTCGAGGAACGGGACGTGGTCGCCCCCTTCGGCGCGAAGGCGGCGAGCGCGGTACCGGTGGTGACGTCCCCGGCGGCCATCGCCTCGGCGGTACGGGCGGCGACGGGCCGCCCGGTGAACCGCCTGCCGATCCGCCCCCAGGCGGCGGTGGTGACGGCGACATGACGAATTCGAATCCAGAGGAACAGCGGCGCTACGAGCCCGGGCCGACGCCGGGCAAGGTGCTGGTGTGGGTGCTGCTGTTCGTGGTGGCGGCGGTCGTGGTTGTCGCGGGTGGCGTGTACTTCGGCTGAGAACAGTCGGGTTGGGCTCCGCCGCAGGTCAGGGCCCGTTGTCAGTGGTGCCGCGTAGTGTTCTGGTCAGTGGGAGGGCCCGCCGGGCGACGGACGTTTTGGTCGTCGCGCCGGGGGACTGCGAACAACCATGCGCGGGGGAAACCATGAGCACGACGATCACTCTGACCAGGGGCGAACTGCTGACGCGCGTTGGACTGCCGGTCGGTAAGGGCCAGATGAGGTTCGGCGCCCTGCGCACTGATGCCCTGCGGGCGGTGGCGAACGCGACGGGAGAGACGCCTGCGGCGCACCTCCCGCCCAACCGCCGCGCCCCGCTGGACCGGCGCGCTCCGGCTTCCTCACTGGAGGGGCTGCTGCGGTTCGCGGCGGCGACGGAGGAACTGGCAGCAGCGCGAGGCCGATTCGCTTCCTGCGCAGGCCGGTTGGGCGCACAGACGGTGGCGGAGACGTCCAGGCACCTGCTGACGGTGTTCGCACAGAGCACCAGCGCCGACGTGCTGCCGTACTGGAAGATGGCCGCCCTGATCCGCCCGCTGGCCAGGTTCGCCGCCCCCGGCGCGGAGTCGGGCCTCGCCCTGGACCTGTCCGCCCGGCTCCTTGAGCAGGAGTTCGGCCACGCCAGGGTGGTGCGCTTCGAGGACGTCGACTTCCCGGCCCCGCTCACCCACGAGCCGACACGCCGCTTCCTGACCGCCACGGGCCTCCCCGAGGACGACGGCCACTTCCAACTGGACACGGAGATACCGCTGCCGACGCTGGCGGAGTACTGCGCGGACGAGGACACGGCGGCGACCGAACTCCCGCAGGGATCAGCCGACTTGATCCGCCTGGGCCACCTGGCGGAGGGCAACAGCCTGGTACTGGACGGCAGAACGGGCACGGTCCTGGTCTGGAACGAGCCCGAGGCAACCCTGCACCGCGTACACACGGACGTCTCGACCTTCGCGTACACGCTGTGGCTGCTGCGGCGGGCGAGGACGATCGACTTCGAGGCGGAGGCGGGCAAGGTGCTCTGAGCAAAGGGTGCGCTGAGCGCGGGGGTTAGTTCGCACTGATCGCCGCCTGACACTCACGCAACTCACGTGACTCCGGTCAGTCGGGTCAGTCGGGTTTCCGGACGGGAGCGCTGCCGCGCCCGTGCTCCCGACCGCTCAGCTCGGCGTCGAGTGTCTCCTGAGCCACGCGCATGGCCTCGGCGTACACGGGCTCCTGCAGCCGCTTCCACATCTCGTCCTCAGGGACGTCCTCGACGCGGCTCACCACCCACCAGATATTGCCGAAGGGATCCTTGATACGCCCTCCGCGCTGTCCGAAGGCATCGTTCGCCACAGCGGTGACGACCTGGCCGCCGGCTGCGACGGCTTGCGAGAACACGTGATCCGCGTCGGCGACGTACACACGCAGCAGACTCGGCATGACGGGCCAGTCCGCGTGCCGGTCGAAGGCCAGCACGACGGTGTCACCGACGCGGATCTCCCCGTGACCGACCAGGCCGTCCTCCGTCAGCACCCGCCCGAGTTCCTCGCCGCCGAACACCTGGGCGACGAAGTCGAGGAAGGCGCCGGTGTCGTCGGTGACGACCCAGGGTGCGACGGTGGTGTAGCCCTCAGGGGCGGCGTTGCCCTGCTTGGACATCGTGGTCCTTTCGCCGATGCCGGATACCGACAACGACGCTAGGCGGGATGTAGGTCTGTTTCTGGCCTAGGCAGAGGGCGAGCCGAGACGAATGGCAGATGGGGTGGCCCTCAAGGAGGGCCACCCCATCTGTCTGCCATGGTCGGACTGTCTGAGGCCGTGGCGGGAATCGAACCCACGTAACTCGCTTTGCAGGCGAGTCCCTAAACCACTCGGGCACACGGCCGGGCAGGGACGGAGTGGGGGCGCGGTGTGGCTGCGGCCCGGTCCGTTCCGGACTTCGTTACTTGACCGTAGGGGTGGGGGGTGGGGAGGGGCAAGGGAGTCGGGCGGGCTGCAATGGGACTGCCATATGCCGTTCATGAATGGCGGTCGGTGGCCCGTGGGCGTACGACCAAGGTCTCGGGTCGGGTCCTACCTCCGACAGGGGTCAAGGTGGGGGATGGCCCTTACGCTGGCCTGCATGACCTCCCTGGAACCGGGCGACACCGGCGTCGCCGCCGACATCTCCGACGCGGGCGTCCCTTTGGCTGCCGTACCCGGTGGGGAGGGGGTGCTGGGGCGTTCCTATCGGGCGCTCAGTGTCGGGATCGTGTCCGTCGTGCTGCTCATTGCCTTTGAGGCGACTGCCGTGGGGACGGCTATGCCTGTTGCCGCGCGGGAGCTGGACGGGGTGTCGCTGTACGCGTTCGCCTTCTCCGGGTACTTCACGACCAGTCTGTTCGGGATGGTGCTTGCGGGGCAGTGGTCGGATCGCAGGGGGCCGCTGGGGCCGCTGACCACCGGGATCGCCGCTTTTGCCGCCGGGTTGCTGTTGTCCGGGACCGCCGGGGTCATGTGGCTGTTCATCGCCGGGCGGGCCGTGCAGGGGCTCGGGGGTGGGCTGGTGATTGTTTCCCTGTATGTGGTTGTCGGGCGGGCTTATCCCGAGCGGTTGCGGGCCTCCATCATGGCTGCCTTTGCTGCCAGTTGGGTTGTGCCGTCTGTTGTTGGGCCTCTTGCCGCCGGTGCCGTCACCGAGCAGCTTGGGTGGCGGTGGGTGTTCGTCGGGATACCTGTGCTTGTTGTTTTTCCGCTTGCGCTCGCCCTGCCTCAAATACGGCGGCTCGCCGGTGGGGCTGTGAAGGATGGGCCTGGTCAGGGTGAGCAGGTAGGGCGGCGGCGTATTCGGCTTGCCTTCGGGATCTCCCTCGGGGCCGGGCTGCTTCAGTACGCCGCTCAGGATCTGCGGTGGTTCTCCGTCGTTCCGGGGTTGTTGGGTGTCTCGTTGCTCGTGCCTGCCGTCCTTGGGCTGCTTCCCCGCGGGACCTATCGGGCCGCGCGCGGGTTGCCGTCCGTTGTGTTGTTGCGTGGAGTGGCTGCGGGGTCCTTCATCGCTGCCGAGTCCTTTGTGCCCTTGATGCTCGTCACACAGCGGGGGCTGTCGCCGACGTTGGCCGGATTCTCGCTCGCCGCGGGGGGCGTTACGTGGGCGTTGGGGTCGTCCGTGCAGGCGCGGGCGAGGATGGAGCCGTATCGGGATCGGCTGATGACGTTCGGGATGGTCGTCGTCGCCGCGTCCATCGCCGGGGCGCCCGCCGTGCTGATCGACTCCGTGCCCGTGTGGACCCTTGCGGTGGTGTGGGCGTTCGGGTGCTTCGGGATGGGGCTCGTCATCTCCAGTACCAGCGTGTTGCTGCTTCACCTCTCCGCCCCCGAGGAGGCCGGCGCCAACTCTGCCTCCCTACAGATCTCCGACGGGCTGTCCAACGTGGTGCTGTTGGCGGGTGGGGGTGCGGCCTTCGCCGCGCTGGGTGGCGGGACGGTGGCTCATGCCTCCGGCGCGGCGGCCGGCGGCTCTCATCCGGCCGCCTTCGCTGTCGTGTTTCTGCCGATGGCGGGGGTGGCGTTGGTGGGGGCCTGGGTGACTACGCGGTTGCGGGTCAAGTGAAGTGGTACCACGGTGGCCCCATTCTTGGTACCGTGGTGGTATGGCTATGAACCTTCGTCTGCGCGACGACCAGCAGGAGGCCCTGAAGCTGCGTGCCGAGGAGGAGGGGCGCAGCATGCACGCCATAGTGCTTCAGGCGATCGACCGGTATCTGGAGCAGGAGGCGGACCGGAACACGGTCCGTCGTCTGGGGGCGAAGTACGCGGCGGGCCATGCTGACCTGCTGCGCAGGCTGGGGGAGTAGTAAGTGAAGTACCTCACGGTCCAGGAGGTCCTGGAGCTGGCGGAGCTGGCGTGTGGGGAGCAGACACAGGTCGCCGTGCGCGACCTGGGGCTGCTCAGCTCGGCCGTCCACCGTCCCCGGTCACAGATGTTCGGCGTCGAGGCGTACACGGACCTCTTCGAGAAGGCCGCCGCGCTGCTTCAGTCGCTCGCCGTGAACCATCCTCTGGTGGACGGCAACAAGCGCATGGCGTGGATGTCCACGGTCGTCTTCCTCGACTTCAACGGCACCGAGATGCTGGATGTCGATCAGGACGAGGCGTACAAGCTCGTCATCGAGGTGGCGGCGGGCACTCTGGAGGATGTCGGGCTGATCGCCCGGCGTTTGAGGGCTCTGCATGAGGCGATGTGAGCTGAGTCCCATCCCGGGGTGACCCCGCGTCGTACGCACGTTGACAGCGCCGGGCCGCCGGTAGGGTGGCCCGGTTGTCATACGTAGCCCCCAGCCTCAGCAGTAACCGCAACCGCCGCAGAGCCGCCCGACCCACCACCCCCGGAGATCGTGACTACCACCGCCGCCAGCGCCGCCCCCGGTACCGCCTCGAACCATCACCTCTCGCCCGCCTTCCCCGGCCGTGCCCCCTGGGGTACCGCCAGCAAGCTGCGTGCCTGGCAGCAGGGGGCGATGGAGAGGTATCTCAAGGAGCAGCCGCGTGACTTTCTCGCCGTCGCCACTCCCGGCGCCGGCAAGACGACGTTCGCGCTGACGCTCGCCTCCTGGCTGCTGCACCACCATGTCGTGCAGCAGGTGACCGTGGTCGCGCCCACCGAGCATCTGAAGAAGCAGTGGGCCGAGGCGGCGGCGCGGATAGGGATCAAGCTCGATCCCGAGTACAGCGCCGGGCCGCTCAGCAAGGAGTACCAGGGCGTCGCCGTGACCTATGCCGGGGTTGGCGTGCGGCCCATGCTGCATCGCAATCGCGTCGAGCAGCGGAAGACTCTCGTCATTCTTGACGAGATCCACCACGCCGGGGATTCCAAGTCCTGGGGTGAGGCCTGTCTTGAGGCCTTCGAGCCCGCCACCCGGCGGCTCGCGCTCACCGGTACGCCCTTCCGGTCCGACACCAATCCCATTCCCTTCGTCACGTACGAGGAGGGGAATGACGGGATTCGGCGGTCCTCCGCCGACTACACCTACGGGTACGGGAACGCGCTCGCCGACCATGTCGTCCGGCCCGTCATCTTCCTCTCCTACAGCGGGCAGATGCGGTGGCGGACCAAGGCGGGGGATGAGATCGCCGCTCGGCTCGGCGAGCCGATGACCAAGGACGCCATCTCGCAGGCCTGGCGTACCGCCCTCGATCCTCGTGGCGAGTGGATGCCCAGCGTGCTGCGAGCCGCCGACAAACGGCTGACCGAGGTGCGGAAGGGGATCCCGGACGCCGGGGCCCTCGTCATCGCCACCGATCAGGAGTCGGCTCGTGCCTACGCCAAGTTGATTCGCGACATCACCGGGACCAAGGCCACCGTCGTCCTCTCCGACGACACCGGCGCTTCCGACCGTATCGACGAGTTCGCCAACAACGACTCCCGTTGGATGGTCGCCGTACGGATGGTGTCCGAGGGGGTGGATGTGCCTCGGCTCGCTGTTGGGGTGTACGCCACGACCATTTCCACGCCCCTCTTCTTCGCCCAGGCCGTCGGACGCTTCGTACGGTCCCGGCGACGTGGCGAGACCGCCTCCGTTTTCCTGCCGACCGTCCCCGACCTCCTCACCTTCGCCAACGAGATGGAGGTCGAGCGCGACCACGCCCTCGACAAGCCCAAGAAGGAGGGCGAGGAGGACCCGTACGCCGAATCCGAGAAGGAGATGGAGGAGGCGAACCGGGAGGAGGACGAGGACACCGGGGAGCAGGAGCAGTTCTCCTTCGAGGCGCTGGAGTCCGACGCCGTCTTCGACCGGGTGCTGTACGACGGCGCCGAGTTCGGGATGCAGGCGCACCCGGGGAGCGAGGAGGAGCAGGACTACCTCGGGATTCCGGGGCTCCTCGAACCCGACCAGGTGCAGCTGCTCCTCCAGAAGCGGCAGGCGCGGCAGATCGCGCACAGCCGTAAGAAGCCCGACGACGAGGCCGACCTCCTTGAACTGCCCGCCGAGCGGCGGCCCGTCGTCTCCCACAAGGAGATGCTGGAGCTGCGCAAGCAGCTCAACACCATGGTCTCGGCCTATACGCATCAGAGCGGCAAGCCGCACGGAGTGATCCACACCGAGCTGCGGCGCGTCTGCGGTGGGCCGCCGAGTGCCGAGGCCACCGCGGGACAGTTGCGACAGCGCATCGCCAAAGTGCAGGAGTGGGCCACCCGGATGCGGTGATGGTCGACGGCGTCGGCCGCGCCGTCCGGTGAGGGGCGTGTGCGGTCGTGCACACGCCGTGCATATCGGGAGGAAGCGCAGTAGTCCGTACCGGGGAGTGACCGGATTCTGGACGTAGCCTTCCGCTGAGCGAACTGCCTTCGCTAATGTCCCCGACACGCACACGCCCCGTGGCAGCGCCGCCGCGGAGCGCAGTCGTGAAGCGACCTGTCCGGGAGAGCCCGGGCCGCGCCGATCGGCCGCCTCTGACACGCGTCGCCCACGGGACCGGCGACGCACCCGTCGTCAGGGGGCTGCCGACCTCACCATTTGAAGGAGTGGGCGTCGTGACCGCGGAGACCTCCCAGACGCTCGACCGGGGACTGCGCGTCCTCAAGCTGCTCGCCGACACCGACCACGGCCTGACCGTCACCGAGCTGTCGACCCGGCTTGGGGTCAATCGGACCGTCGTGTACCGGCTCCTCGCCACCCTGGAACAGCACGCGCTCGTACGCCGTGACCTGGGCGGCCGGGCGAGGGTGGGGCTGGGGGTGCTGCGGCTGGGGCGTCAGGTGCATCCCCTTGTACGGGAGGCAGCGCTGCCTGCGCTCAGGTCGCTGGCCGAGGACATCGGCGCCACCGCCCACCTGACCCTCGTCGACGGCACGGAGGCGCTCGCCGTCGCCGTCGTCGAGCCGACCTGGACCGACTACCACGTGGCGTACCGGGCCGGTTTCCGGCACCCCCTGGAGCGCGGCGCGGCCGGCAAGGCCATCCTCTCCGCCCGGCAGCAGCCCGCCACCGACCCCGGATACACCCTCACGCACGGCGAGCTGGAGGCCGGCGCGAGCGGGGCCGCGGCTCCGCTGATCGGCGTGACGGGGGTCGAGGGGAGCGTGGGGGTCGTCATGCTCGCCGATGCGGTGCCCGAGCGGGTGGGGCCTCGGGTCATGGACGCGGCGCGGGAAGTGTCCGAGGCGTTGCGTTGAGCGGCCTGTGGTTGACCCGCCTACGCTGACCGGCCTGCGGGAGGGGAGGGCAGCCGCCCCTGGCCCGAAAGCGACCCCACGTTAGATTGACCCCGTGCTCTCTCGCCTCACGCGCCCCCGGGCCGTCGCCGTCTGTGCCCTGCCCGTCGTGGCCCTGCTCGCCACGGCCGCGTTCGCGCCGCTGCCGTTCGCCTTGGCGCAGCCCGGGATGACGGCGAACGTCCTCGGCGACAACGCCGGCGACCCGGTCATCACCATCACCGGCGCGACGGTCCGTGAGACGCGCGGCGAGCTGCGGATGACGACCATCGAGGCGACCGGGCCGGACACCCACGTGAGCCTGGGCGACGTACTCGATGGCTGGTTCCGTACCGACCAGGCCGTGATGCCGCGTGACTCCGTCTATCCGAGCGGTGACAGCACCAAGGAGATCGAGGAGCACAACGCGGCCGAGATGAAGGAGTCGCAGGACGCGGCGGCCGAGGCGGCGTTGAAGTATCTGGGCGAGGACTCCGGCAAGGTCAAGGTCAGTCTCAAGCTTTCCGATGTTGGCGGGCCCAGTGCGGGGTTGCTGTTTTCGCTGGGGATCGTGGACAAGCTGGATGGTGATGGTGACGGGGGTGACCTGACAGGGGGTCGCTCTATCGCGGGTACGGGGACTATCGACGCGGATGGGACGGTCGGGGCGGTGGGGGGTGTCGCGTTGAAGACGCAGGCCGCTCGGCGGGATGGGGCGACTGTGTTTCTGGTGCCTGAGGCGGAGTGTTCGGATGCGGAGTCTGAGCTTCCTAAGGGGTTGCGGTTGATTCCGGTTACTTCGCTCAAGGGGGCGGTTGGGGCGTTGGTGGCGTTGTCGTCGGGGCAGGGGACTGTGCCTGGTTGTTGAGCACGGTCGGTTCCTTGGCTGCGGGCCGGTGGGGGCTTGTCGCGCAGTTCCCCGCGCCCCTAAAGGCGGCACCGCCCCCGGGGCCTTTACCTCACCAGCTCCCAGTCCTGCGAGCCGTCCGTTGTCGCGTTCTGTAGGGTCAACGGGGCTCCGGCGCTCGCTCCCGTCAGGTACAGGTTCGTGTTCTTCACCGACTGCAACTTGTAGAAGCCGTCGTCCGTCTTGATCAGGTTCCAGCTGCCTGTCGCGCTGTTGTCGACCCACTGGCCGATCCGCTGGCCGGCCGTCGCGTTGCCGGTCCAGATGGCTGCCGCGCGACCGCCGGACTTGTTCAGGAGTGTCGTACCGCCGTTCGGTTCGGTCACCACGTGCCAGTACTGGGTGTCGGGGTTCGCCGCCGAACCCGGCGCCTCCAGCGCCACGTCGGGCACATCACCGTTGCCGAGGTTCGCGTCGTTCGTGTGGTTGCCGGTGCCGATGACCTGGTCCGTCCTGCGGTTGACCAACTGGTAGTAGGCGCCCGCCGACTGACCCAGGTCGACCTCCGCGAACGCCAGTGTCGAGGTGCCCTGGTTGTTGAGGATCGCGACACGGCCGGTGCCCTCGACGTACTGCAGATTGCGGCTGTACGCACCCGGCGACGTCGTCTGGTACTCCTTCCAGCGGCCGTCGCTGCGCCCGGTCTCGTTGACCCAGACGCTGCCGCTGCCGGCCGCGTTGTAGACCAGCCGTCCACCAGGAAGCTGGATGACGACCGGGCTGCCGTTTCTCGTGAGCGGACGGGATCCGGTGTCGACCGGCAGAGAGGCGACGTCCGTGCCGGTGGCGGAGCCCTTGTAGAACTCCAGCGGGTTGTCGGCGATCACGTACCTGGTGTTGGCTCCGCCGCCCCAGTACTCGAACGGGAGCATCCACTTGCCGTCCGTCGTCCGCACGACGTTCGCCATGCCCGGCCGCCCGCCGCCGATCTCCGTCTTGCCGCCGCCCATGTTGTCGGTCAGTCCCGCGACGTCGACGACGGGGGCGCTCCACGGCGTCGCAGCGCGGCCGTTCCACGTCCTGTGGGCGAGGATCTGGCCGTGCGAGTCCGTGGCGGTGTCGTTGGCGGGGTCCAGCGTCGGGACGCCGGTGGTCGCGTTGAAGCCGGTGTAGTCGTTCTCGTCCGAGTAGTAGCAGACGAGCTTGCCCTTGTAGACCATCAGGTACGGCTCCCAGAGGGGGTCCACCTGCCGGTTCGTGTTCGCGGCGGCGATGTTCGTCCCGACCGCGCCCGCGCTGCCGCCCTGCCAGCCGCCCGTCGCGACGACGTTCTCGACCTTCCACGTCACGCCGTCGTCCACGCTGGAGTACAGGGCGATCGCGATGTCGCTGCGGTCCCCGTCGTTGGACGGCGTCCAGTTCGGGTCGGCCGCCTTGTGCTCCTTGTAGTAGGCGTCGTCGCCCGACACGACACTCGCGAGGAGCAGCGTGCCCGCCTTGAGGTCGCCCACGTCCTGGGGGAGTGCGTACAGGTAGGGGTTCGTCCAGTTGCTCTTGTACTTCGCGTACTGGGGGTCGCTGGAGAGGTACGCCGGTGCCTTGACCTCCGACAGGGGCTGCCACGACGTGCCGTTGTCGTCGCTCTTGTAGACCGGGAGGGTCTCGCGGTCCGCGCTGCCGGTCGCCGTCACGACGGTGGCCTTCTCGAACGCCGCGACCAGCCGACCGCTCGGCAGCTGCGCCGACTTCGGGTAGATCGCGCAGTTGCCCCGGCCCTTCAGACACGGCTCGTTTCCGAGCTGGTAGAGGATCCCGCCCGTCGGGTTGTAGGCCTGCGCACTGGCCATGGGCACCGCCAGCAGCGCGGCTGCCGCGACGAGACTCCCCAGCGCCTTGGTCGACTTTCGTCTACTCTGCCTTCTCTGCCTGCTCCGCATTGCCCCTCCGGTCGCTCTGTACCGAGTCCATTTGTGACTGCGTAGTCAGGCCGGAGTCTGTGGCTCCGATCCGGCTGGCGTCAATACTCGTGACGACGCTGTTTCCTCGGGATTACGGGGAATTACTGGGGGTCGCGGTCACCGATTGACGATCTGCACGGCTGGCCCGCACACTGATCCCGACGGTTTTCTGACAGCGCAGTCTGGTGAGGGAGGGCTTCGGTGGCCGGTACGAGTGCCCAGGGTCGTGACGCTCGGGACGGCGGCGTCTCGCGGCCGGCGGCGACGAGTTCCGACGTCGCGCGGCTCGCCGGTGTCTCCCAGAAGACGGTCTCGCGCGTGATGAACAACGAGCCGTACGTCCGTGAGGAGCTGCGCACGCGCGTCCTGCGGGCGGCCCAGCAGCTCGGGTACCGGCCCAACGGCGCGGCGCGCAGCCTCACTTCGGGGCGGAGCCGGCGGCTGGGGGTCATCTCGCTGGGCGCCCGGCTGTACGGCCCCATGACCATGCTGGTCGCCATAGAGCGCTCGGCGCGCCGGCTCGGCTACTCGGTCAGCGTCGCCCACACCACCGAGGACGACGAACACAGCACTGCCGAGGCCATCGACAGCCTCCTGGAGCAGGGTGTCGACGGGATCGTGCTGTCGGAGGCGATCGATGAGGGGAGTCCGGTCAAGGTCTGGCTGGACGTGCCCATCCTCACCATTGGGCGTTTTCCTGGGCTGGTCGCGGCACGGCGTATCCGCTCGGCGGAGAAGTCGGACCGCAGTGGGTACGTGGCGACCCGGCACCTCATCGACCTGGGGCACACCGAGATCCGGCATGTCTCGGGGCCGGGTCAGTGGTGGGCGTCCCGTGACCGCGCGGACGGCTGGCGCTCGGCGCTGACCGAGGCCGGCCTTCCCGTGGCCGAGCCCGTCGCGGGGGACTGGTCCTGCGCGAGCGGGTACGAGGCGGGGCTGCGGCTGGCGGACGACGAGGCGATGACCGCGGTGTTCGTGGCGAACGACGACATGGCGATCGGCCTGGTCAGGGCGTTGCACGAGCGGGGGCGGCGGGTTCCGGACGAGGTGAGCGTCGTGGGGATGGACGACATCCCGGCCGCCCGCTTCCAGCAGCCCGCGTTGACGACGGTGGCGCAGGACTTCGACGCGGTGGCGACGGAGGGGGTTGGGTTGCTGGTGGAGGAGATCGCGAACCCGGGGTCTGCGGAGCGGGTTCTGCGTGAGGTGGATCCGCCGTTGGTGGTGCGGGAGTCTTGCCGACGGCTTGGCGGGGGTTGAGGGTGCCGCGAAGGGTTGTGGGTTTGGTGCGGCGCCGTTGTGGCTGGTCGCGCAGTTCCCCGCGCCTCTGAAGGGGCCTGCGGCCCCATCGAGGGCGATGCCGAACCGTCGCGTTACGCGAGTTGCGGCTTCGGCGGTGCCGACGCCAGGCGCAGGCCGACCTCTACGAGGGTCCAGCCGACCCTCGTGCGCAGGTCCCGCTGAGGGCGCTTGGCCGCGAGGGCGAGTCGGTGGGCGTCCGCCTCGGCGCGGAGGTCGGCGGCGTGGAGGTGGTGGTGGGCGAGGTAGGGCTCGGGGTTCATCGGCGGTGGCCTCTCAGCCCGTCTTGACGGGGAACAGGTGGGTGTGGACGCGCACTTGCTCTGCCTCGGGGGTGTTCTCGTCGGTGACGAGGCCGCGGTAGTCGTCGATCAGGGCGTGCATCTTGCGGACGAGTTCCTCGGCGAGGTCGGGCGTCAGCCGCAGCGTGTGGTCGCTCATGTCGGAGCCGCGTGACCAGGGTTGGGGCCAGTCGTTCCGGGTGCCGAGCCAGGCGGACAGCTCGCGGGTGTGGGTGTTCGCAACTTCGTGCAGGAGTAGTTCCATCGCCCCACGTACGTCAGGGTCGGCGTCCTTGAACTTGCCGGTGTCGAAGGCCACTCCCTCGTCCACCGCCTTCCACCACCGCTCCCGCCCCTTGCCGCGCTCCGGCGCGTCCTCGACGAAGCCGTGCGCGGCGAGCTGGCGCAGGTGGTAGCTGGTCGCCCCGCTGGACTCGCCCAGCTTCTCGGCCAGTTGGGACGCCGTCGCCGGACCGCTCCGGCGCAGGGAGTCCAGCAACTGCATCCGCATCGGGTGAGCGAGGCCGCGCAGTGAGCGGGCGTCGAGGTGACGCACCTTGCGCTCTTCGGTCCCCGGGCGTTCTTCGTGCTCCGTCATGAGTACAAAGATAGCCTTGCAAAGAAACCCTTGCAAGTACTTCTTTGCAACACTCTCTTTGGACTGCCTACTTCACGAACCCCTCCGCCCGCATCCAGTCCAACGCCACCTGATGCGGATCCTCCCCCTCCACATCCACCTTGGCGTTCAGCTCCTGCGCCACCGCGTTCGTCAGCTTCGCCGTCACCGGGTCGAGGATCTTCGTGATCGCCGGCCACTTCTTCAGGGTCTTCGAGTTGATCTCGGGGGCCGCGTTGTAGTTGGGGAAGAACTTCCGGTCGTCCGCCATCACCGCGAGGTTCATCGACTTGATGCGGCCGTCCGTCGTGAAGACCTCCCCGTACACACAACTCCCCTTCGCCGCCTGGGTGTAGATGATCCCGGTGTCCATCTGCGTGATGTTCCCGGCGGGCAGGCTCATGCCGTACGCCTTCTCCATACCCGGCAGACCGTCCGCGCGGTTGGCGAACTCGCCCTCCACGCACAGCGTCACCGCCTTCGGCCGGGTCGCCGCCAGCTCGGCCACCGCCGACAGCGTCTTCGTGCCGTACTTCTTGAGATTCGACTGGTTCATCGCCAGGGCGTAGGTGTTGTTCAGCGCCGACGGGGACAGCCACGTCAGTCCGCTCTTCAGGTCCGCGTCCCGGACCGCCTTCCACTGTTCGTGCGGGTCGGCGATCGGTTCGCTGTTGCCCTGGTACGTGATCCACGCGGTGCCCGTGTACTCGTACATGCCGTCCGCGTCGCCCTTCTTCACCGCCTCGCGCGCGCCGAACGACCCCTGGATGCCCGTACGGTCGAGCACGTCCGCGCCCGCCGCCTCGAAGGCGATGCCCATCATCGCGCCGAGGATCAGGTTCTCCGTGAACGACTTGGACGTCACCGTCAGGTCGGCGCCCTCCAGGGGCTTCCCCTTGCCGATCGAGCCCGGTTCGACGTCGTCGACCATCGGGGAGCCACTGGTCAGGCCGCAGCCGGGCGCCAGAGCCGCGAGAAGCACGCACCCGGCACCGGCCAGTACGGCCTGCCTGCTGAGCCTCATGTCCCCGCCTCCAACCCCCGGGGCCGCAGCAGCAGTTCGGCCAGCGAGGCCAGCCAGTCCACCAGCAGCGCCAGGACGACGGTCAGGATCGAGCCCAGCATCAGCACCGGCATCCGCTGGTTGGTGATCCCGGTCGTGATCAGCACCCCCAGTCCACCGCCCCCGCCGAACGTGGCCAGCGTCGCCGTGCCCACGTTCAGGACGAGCGCCGTCCGCACGCCCGCGAGGATCAGCGGTACCGCCAGCGGGAGTTCGACCCTGGCCAGCACCCACAGCGACGACATGCCGATGCCCCGAGCCGCCTCCAGGAGGGTGGGGTCGTTGGCCTTCAGGCCGGCGATGGTGTTCGACAGGACGGGCAGGATCGCGTACGCCACGATGCCGATCAGCGCCGTCTTCCGGCCGATGCCCAGCCAGATCACCAGCAGCGCCAACAGGCCGATCGCCGGGGTCGCCTGACCCATGTTGGCGACCGCCATCACCACCGGGGTCGCCCGACGGAACGCCCGCCGAGTCAGCAGGATGCCCAGCGGAATCGCGATGACCAGCACGAAGAACGTCGAGATCGCCGTCAGCTCCACATGCTGCCAAAGGGCCTTCGACACCTGCCCGTTGGACAGCGCGTTCTCGGAGATCGCGTCCAGGTCGGCCTGCCGGAACCACAGCCAGGTCGCGAGCAGCACGAGGACCAGGACCCCGGGCAGGATCGTCAGCTTCTGCCAACTCAGCCTGGCAGTAGGGGACTTGAGGGCGGATGGAGAGGCCGCTGCCGGAGTCTCGCCCAGTCCCGGTCCCGCCGCCGCCTCTTCTTCCCCCTCCTCCATCTCTGGGTCGACCGTAGGAGTGGTCACGCCCGCACCTCCCCTCCTTCTCCGTCCCCTTCCTGCTCGGCGTGCGTCAGGTCCGTCCGTGCCGTCTCCAGGTCGTGCTGCGCCTCCACCGCCTCTAGCCGGTCGGCCTCCAGGAGTTCGTGCACGGAGTTCATCAGCGTCTCCATGTCGACGACACCCTCGTACTCGCCCCGCCGCCCGGTCACCGCGACCCGCCCCGCGTTGTCCGTCAGCACCGCCTCCAGCGCGTCCCGCAGGGTGGCGTCCCGGGTCACCGTGTCGGAGACCAGCGTCCCGGCGCGCGCCAGTGAACCCCTGGCCCGCATCAGGTCGCCCCGCCGCAGCCATTTGTACGGGCGGCGCCGTTTGTCGAGCAGCAGGATCTCGTTCGTACCGCTGGACCGGAGCTTGTTGAAGATGTCCTGGAGCGGGTCGTCGACGGCCACCGTCGGGTAGTCGGTGATCTCCACATTTCGTACGCGGGTGAGGTTCAGCCGCTTCAGTGCCGCCCCCGCGCCCACGAACCCGGACACGAAGTCGTCGGCCGGGTTGGTGAGGATCGCCTCCGGGGTGTCGAACTGGGCGATGTGCGAGCGCTCGCGCAGGACCGCGATCCGGTCGCCCAGCTTGATCGCCTCGTCGAAGTCGTGCGTCACGAAGACGATCGTCTTGTGCAGCTCGTGCTGGAGCCGGATCAGCTCGTCCTGGAGGTGGTCCCGGGTGATCGGGTCGACGGCACCGAACGGCTCGTCCATCAGCAGGACCGGCGGATCGGCCGCCAACGCCCTTGCCACGCCCACCCGTTGCTGCTGACCGCCGGACAGCTGGCGCGGATAGCGGTCGTGGAACTCGCCGGGGTCGAGGCCGACCAGGTCGAGCATCTCCTCCACCCGCGCCTTGATCCGTCCCGCCGGCCAGCCCGTCATCCTCGGGACGAGGGCGATGTTCTGGGCGACCGTCATGTGCGGGAAGAGACCGGACGACTGGATGGCGTACCCGATCCTGCGGCGCAGCTTCACCGGGTCCATGTCGGTGACGTCCTCGCCGCCGATGCGGATCCGGCCGCCGGTCGGCTCGATCAGCCGGTTGATCATCTTCAGCGTCGTCGACTTACCGCACCCCGACGGGCCCACGAAGATGACGGTCTCGCCTGCCTTGATCTCCATCGAGACGTTGTCCACGGCGGGCCGGTCACTGCCCGGGTAGCGCTTGGTCAGGCCCTCCAGCTCGATGGTGGCGCCGGTGGAGTCAGACACGGATCCCCCTCGGAATCGTCAGCCGCCCGACGAGCACGTACCCCGCGTCGAACAGCAGCGCGAGCACGATGATCCCCAGCGTGCCGGCGAGGACCTGGTTCAGGGCGTTCTTGCTGCCCAGCGAGGCGATGCCCCGGAAGATCTCATTGCCGAGACCCGGGCCGGACGCGTACGCGGCGATGGCGGCGATGCCCATCAGCATCTGTGTCGAGACCCGGATGCCGGTCAGGATCGGCGGCCAGGCCAGCGGCAGCTCCACCCGTGCCAGCTGCGCCGCCCGGGACATCCCGATGCCCCTCGCCGCGTCGACGAGCGCCGGGTCGACCCCGCGCAGGCCCACGATCGCGTTGCGCACGATCGGGAGGAGGCCGTAGAGGGTGAGGGCGATGACCGTCGGGGGCACACCCAGGCCGACGATCGGGATCAGCAGACCGATCATCGCGAGCGACGGGATCGTCAGGATCGTCGATGTCGCCGTGGTCGCCAGGTTGCCCGCCCACTCGCTGCGGTAGGTGACGACCCCGAGCGTGACCCCGATGAGCGTCGCCACGACCATGCACTGGAAGACGGCGCTGGCGTGCTGGAACGCGTCCGTGAGCAGCTGCTGATGGCGGTTTCCGAGGTACTCCCAGAAGTTCACCGCCATCACCCTCCGACTAGTCCTGGTTCAGTCGCTGTCCTCCAGGGCCGCCTGCTCCACCAGCGGGATGATCCGCAGCGGAACGGGGTTCTCCATGACGATCGCCGTGGCGGCCCGGTCGATGCCATCAAAACCGACGACCCGGTCGATCACCCGCTGGAGATCGGCGTTCGAGCGCGCCACGAGCCGGCACAGCATGTCCCCGCTGCCGGTGGTCGTGTGCAGCTCCAGCACCTCCGGCACGGACGCCAAGTGGGCCCGTACGTCCCGCCCTTGCCCCTGCCGGATCTGGAGCGTCGCGAACGCGGTGACCGGGTAGCCGAGGGCCGCCGGGTCCACCTGCGGCCCGAACCCCCGGATGACGCCATTCGACTGAAGCCGGTCGAGCCGCGCCTGCGCCGTCCCCCGCGCCACTCCCAGCCGCCGGGACATCTCCAGCACACCGATCCGCGGCTCCCGCGCGAGCAGCACGATGATCCGCCCGTCGAGTTCGTCGATCGTCACAGGAACCCCTCAGATGGGATGGTCATCGTGTACAGAAAGCCCGGACGTACGGGCCTACAGCTGAGCAGAATGTCCAGCCACAGCGCAAACTGTTGCGCATCTTGCCGTCACCGGACCAGGCTGCGGTCATGACGCAGACCACAGACCACACTCCCGACACCGCCCGGCAGGCAGATCCCTTCCCGGTCAAGGGAATGGACGCGGTCGTCTTCGCCGTGGGCAACGCCAAGCAGGCCGCGCACTACTACTCCACGGCCTTCGGCATGCGGCTCGTCGCCTACTCCGGACCGGAGACGGGCAGCCGCGAGACGGCGTCGTACGTCCTGGAGAACGGCTCCGCCCGGTTCGTCCTCACCTCGGTCGTCAGGCCCGCCACCACCTGGGGCCACTTCCTGGCCGGCCATGTGGCCGAGCACGGCGACGGCGTCGTCGACCTCGCCATCGAGGTCCCGGACGCCCGCGCCGCGTACGAGTACGCCGTCGCACACGGCGCCCGCTCGCTGGCCGAGCCGTACGAGCTGAAGGACGAGCACGGCACCGTCGTCCTCGCCGCCATCGCCACGTACGGCCAGACCCGCCACACCCTCGTCGAGCGCACGGGGTACGACGGCCCGTACCTCCCGGGGTACGCCGCCGCGGCCCCGCTCGTCGAACCGCCTGCCCGGCGCACCTTCCAGGCGATCGACCACTGCGTGGGCAACGTCGAACTCGGCCATATGAACGAATGGGTCGGCTTCTACAACAAGGTCATGGGCTTCACGAACATGAAGGAGTTCGTGGGCGACGACATCGCCACCGAGTACAGCGCCCTGATGTCGAAGGTCGTCGCCGACGGGACGCTGAAGGTCAAGTTCCCGATCAACGAACCCGCCATCGCCAAGAAGAAGTCCCAGATCGACGAGTACCTGGAGTTCTACGGCGGCGCGGGCGTCCAGCACATCGCCCTCAACTCCAGCGACATCGTCGAGACCGTACGGACCATGCGGGCCGCGGGGGTCCACTTCCTCGACACGCCCGACTCGTACTACGACACCCTGGGGGAGTGGGTCGGCGACACCCGCGTCCCCGTCGAGACTCTCCGCGAGCTGAAGATCCTCGCCGACCGCGACGAGGACGGCTATCTGCTCCAGATCTTCACCAAGCCGGTCCAGGACCGGCCGACCGTCTTCTTCGAGATCATCGAACGGCACGGCTCGATGGGCTTCGGCAAGGGCAACTTCAAGGCCCTCTTCGAGGCGATCGAGCGGGAGCAGGACAAGCGCGGCAACCTGTAAGCGGCAACCAACCTCTAACCGGCCGGTATCGGCGGTCAGTTGGGTGAGTCGGACGCCACCGGCTCGCCCAACGCCGCCAGTGCCTCCTTCGCCGCCACCGCCCCCGCAGGCGAGAAGTACGGATTGATCCGCAACGCCTCCTCCAGATGCCGGCGCGCGGGCCCCGCCAGCCCCAACTCCCACTCGATCATGCCCCGGTGGAACACGTACAGCGCGCTGCGCACCTCGCCGCCGTGCTCCTTGTCGGTCGCTCGCCGCGCCCAGCCGAGCGCCAACTCGGCCTTCCCCGCCCGGTGCAGCGCCCGGCCCAGCGCGTCCGCGACATCGAGGCCCGGCTGCCGCGCCCACTCCGCCCGCAGCCGTCGTACGGCCGACTCCGCGTCCCCGTGGTCCGCTTCGAACCGCCCGAGCAGCAACTCGCCGTCGACACCGGCGGCTTGCTCCTTCGCGACCCGGGCCCGCAGTACGGCGTACTGCGTACCCGCCTCCTCCGGGCGGCCCAGGGACTCGTACAACTCGCCCAGTTCCAGCGCGTATTGAGGGGACGGCTGCTTGGCGAGGGCCGTCCGGTAGGCGGTCACCGCCTCCGTCGACCGGCCCAGAGCCGCCAGCGCCCGTCCCTCGCCCGCCCGCGCGGAACCCAGCCCGGGGTCGAGTCGCAGGGCGGCCTCGAAGTGGTGCAGTGCCTCGGCCGGTTCGCCGCGTTCCCAGGCCAACTCGCCCGCCCGGTACTGCCATTCGGCCTCCTCGGCCGGGGTCGCCGTCCGTGCCGCCGCGTCCGCGAGCGCCGCCTGCGCGTCCTCGCGCCGGCCCTGGTCCCGGTACACGCCCGCCGCCTCCGCCATCACCGCCGGCACGGCCGCCCCGGAACGCAGCCCCTGCAACCGCTCCAGCGTCCGGCGCACCGCCTTGTAGTCGCCGAGGCCGGTGTAGGCGTCCAGCAGCGCCGGGTACGACGTCCAGCGCCTCGGTGCCTCGCGCAGTGCCGCCTCGCCCCACTCCCGGGCGGCCGGGAAGTCCCGGCGGGTGTTCGCCAGCGCGGCCAGCCCGCCGAGCGCCTCCGCGTTCCCGCCCGGGCGCACCTTGACCGACGTACGCAGCGCGCGTTCCGCCCTCGGGAAGTCGGCGGCGTCGGACGTCCGCCGGCCGCGCTCCACATACGCCGAGCCGAGCTGCGCCCAGGCCTGTCCGTCACGCGGATGGGTGCGTACGAACGCCTCGCGGTCGCCGATGAGAGCCGCCAGGTCGGGCAGCGCGGCGGGCGCTCCGGCGGTCACCGCCCGTTCCGCCCGGGCCGCCGGGCCCGGCGCCGGTGGTGCGGCGGGCCGGTCCGGGGGCAGCAGCATCAGGGCGCCGCCGAGTGCCGCACACCCCGCGAGTGCGGCGAACAGCGGGCGCGGGAGGACACGAACGCGGGCTCTCTCCATCTCCATGGCGCTCACTCTGCGTCAGTACGACGACCGGATTCCCGTACCGAAAGCGCCTCGCAGACGGGGTTCACACCGATGGCCCCGGGTGCGACGCTGTGATCATGAGCCGTATCCAAGCCGCACCCGACGAAGCCCAGGGCAACCTCACGGACCGGCTGCTCGCGGAGCTGCCGGCCGAGGCGGTGCTCACCGATCCGGATGTCACGGCCGCCTACGCCAACGACATGGCGAGCTTCTGCGAGGCCGGGACCCCGGCCGTGGTCGTCCTGCCGCGCACGGTCGAACAGGTCCAGCACGTCATGCGCGTGGCCACCGAGCTGCGCGTCCCGGTCGTCCCGCAGGGCGCTCGCACGGGCCTGTCGGGCGCGGCCAACGCCTCCGAGGGCTGCATCGTGCTGTCGCTCGTGAAGATGGACCGCATCCTGGAGATCAGCCCGGTCGACCGCATCGCCGTCGTCGAGCCCGGCGTCATCAACGCCACCCTCTCCCGCGCCGTCAACGAACACGGCCTGTACTACCCCCCGGACCCCTCCAGCTGGGAGATGTGCACGATCGGCGGCAACATCGGCACCGCGTCGGGCGGGCTGTGCTGCGTGAAGTACGGGGTCACGGCCGAGTACGTCCTCGGGCTGGACGTCGTCCTCGCCGACGGGCGGCTCATGTCCACCGGACGGCGGACCGCGAAGGGCGTCGCCGGGTACGACCTCACCCGCCTCTTCGTCGGCTCGGAGGGCTCGCTCGGCATCGTCGTACGGGCGGTCCTGGCCCTGAAGCCGCAGCCGCCCCAACAGCTCGTGCTGGCCGCCGAGTTCGCGTCGGCCGCCGCCGCGTGCGACGCCGTGTGCCGGATCATGGAGGGCGGTCACGTCCCGTCCCTCCTCGAACTGATGGACCGTACGACCGTCAAGGCGGTCAACGACCTGGCGAACATGGGACTGCCGGAGACCACCGAGGCCCTCCTCCTCTGCGCCTTCGACACCCTCGACCCCGCGGCCGACCTGGCAGCCGTCGGCGCGCTGTGCGAGGCGGCCGGAGCCACCCAGGTCGTCCCCGCCGACGACGCCGCCGAGTCCGAACTCCTGCTCCAGGCACGGCGGTTGTGCCTGGTCGCGCTCGAAGCGGTCAAGGGCACGACGATGATCGACGACGTGTGCGTACCCCGGTCGCGGCTCGCCGAGCTGCTGGAAGGGGTCGAGCGCATCGCCGAGAAGTACCAGCTCACCATCGGGGTCTGCGCCCACGCGGGCGACGGCAACACCCACCCCACGGTCTGCTTCGACGCCCAGGACCCCGACGAGTCCCGGCGGGCCCGCGAGTCCTTCGACGAGATCATGGCCCTCGGCCTGGAACTCGGCGGCACGATCACCGGCGAGCACGGCGTCGGCATCCTCAAGAAGGAGTGGCTGGCGCGGGAGCTGGGGCCGGTGGGCATGGAGATGCAGCGGGCGGTCAAGGCGACCTTCGACCCGCTGGGCATCCTCAACCCCGGCAAGCTCTTCTGACCGACCGGCGGTCCGTGTCATTCGCCGTCCTGGGACTCGTCCGAGGGCCACGGGTCGCGCAGCCACAGTTCGTCGTGACAGCCCGGGGTGGGTGCGAGCAGCTCGGCGAGGCCGTCGTCGATTCCGAGCTGCTCGGCCTCAGAGCCCGGGGGGACCGCCCGCAGGGTGCGCTCCAGCCATGCGGACACCTGAGCGGCGGGCGCCTCGAGCAGGGCGTCTCCGTCGGGTGAACTCAGCGCCATCAGGACGACGCTGCGCCCGTCGACCTTTGTCGGCCACACCCGCACGTCGCCGTGACCGCACGGCCGGAACACCCCCTCGACCAGCAGTTCGCGGGCGAACGTCCAGTTCACGGGGTTCTCGGAGCTGATGTGGAAGGCGATGTGGACGGCGAACGGATCGTTGGTGCGGTAGCTGAGCCGCGCCGGGACGGGGATGCTCCGCTCCGGCGACAGGATGAGTTTCAGCTCCAGTTCCCGTTCCACCACGGTGTTCATGGCGTGCGTCATGGCGGTACTTCCTCTCTCGTTGCAGGGGGCCGTGTCGGGCCCGCAAGAGGAGAGAGGGCGGAGAGGCGTCAGCATTACGCGGGTTCCGGGAAGTTTTTCGGAGATGTTTCTTGCGAACGGCGTCGAACGGTGTCGGACCCGTCGCGACAGATGGCAGAAGCTGTCACGAAGGGAGTAGGTACAGCAGGAGGGGCGGTGGTACATGCGCCGGTCTGATAGATGTGGGGCACCCCAAATGACCCCCGAGCAGATACGGGACGACGGACATGAGTGCCCCAACCCCGGCCCCCGGTGACGACAGGCCCCGCGAAGGGTTTTACCCGGACCCGTCCATTCCTGGATATGTCCGGTTCTGGAACGGCACCGCCTGGGTGCCGGGCACCAGCCGACCGGCGCCGTCCGACGGTGCGTCGGCCGTGGCGCGGGTCGAGGAGACCGGGCCGCACTTCTTCGACGAGGAACCCCGATCGTCGGCCGCCGAGCCGCGCCGGGCGACCCCGGCGGAGGCCCAGCACGGCAGCCGGCCCGAACCGGCGTCCGCCTGGAGCGCCGACCGCTCCCACCAGGCCGGCTTCGGCGGCGACCGGGACCGCCAGGTCTCCTGGGGCTCCCCGGCCCAGGCGGCCGACCCCCGGGTGGCGAACGAGCCCCCGGTCCAGCCGGACGGACGGTCGGCCCGTACGGACGGCACGGCGACGATCCCGCCCGCCGAGCCGGACGCCGGTGACATGCCCGAGTCGGGCACGTTCGTGTTCCGTCGGCCCACCCCCGGACCGGCCGCCGTCGGAGGAGGTGGCGCGGAGGGAGGCGTTCCCGGCACCCGTGGCCCCGTCCCCTCCGAGAGCACCATGACCTTCCGCGCGCTCTCCCCGCGCACGGAGCGCGAGGGCGGGGCGGGCGGCGCGCAGCCGGGGAGCACGGGCTCGCCGGGGGGCGCGCAGGGCCCGGTCACGGCACCCGCGCCCACATCCGGCGGCGGTGGCTTCGGCGCCGGAAAGGCCGCGGCGGCCCGCGCGGCGGCGGCCCAGGGCGCCAACCCCGCCCTGCTGCCCGCGACCCCGGCCGTCCCCCAGCAGAACAATCCCGGCGCCGGTGCGCCCATGGCCCCCGGCGTCGGCGGCGGCCAGCCCTCCTGGGCCCAGCAGGTGGGCCGCCTGGCCGGGCCCGAGGAGGGCGGAGAACAGCGCCTCGCGCCCTGGAAGCCGCCCGTCGAGGACGTGTTCCAGGCCGCCGCCCGCAGACAGGCGTCGGCCCGTCCGGCGGGCCTCGGCAAGCGGCTCGCCGCACGGCTCGTGGACACCCTGGTCCTCGGCGCCCTCACCGCCACGGCCGCCGTACCGCTGGGCACCATGGCCGTCGACCACATCACCGGGAAGATCGACGCGGCCAAGCTGTCCGGCGAGACCGTGACCGTATGGCTGCTGGACGGCACGACCGGGCTGTACCTGGGCATCGTGATCGCCGTACTGCTGCTCGCCGGGATCCTCTCCGAGGCGTGGCCCACCGCCAAGTGGGGCCGCACCCTCGGCAAGAAGCTGGTCGGCCTGGAGGTCCGCGACATCGAGGGCCACGAGCCCCCGTCGTTCGGCCTGGCCCTGCGCCGCTGGCTCGTCTACGGCGTCCCCGGACTCCTCGGCATCGGCGTCGTGGGTGTTCTGTGGTGCCTGTTCGACCGCCCGTGGCGCCAGTGCTGGCACGACAAGGCGGCGCACACCTTCGTCGCGGGCTGAGTCCACACAGACGTACAGGGTTCATACGTTCGACGCGGGCCCACCCGATACGGCGTACGAATCAGCCGATTCGGTACCCCGGACGGCCGCTCGCCGGATGCGGAGCCGGGCGGTTCGCGGTCGACTCGGGCCATGAGCAGCGAACCGCCCCCCGGCGCCGGTCAGCAGCCACCGGAAGACGACGACCCGTTCAGGAAGCAGCCACCGCCTCCGTCGCACGGCTCAGGCGATCCGTACGGCGGCTCAGGCCAGGCCGGCGGCGGCTCGCCGTACGGAGGCGGCGGTGCCGGTTCGCCCTACGGAGGAGCCGGCGGCGGTGATCCGTACGGCGGGGCCGCCGACCCCCTCGCGGGCATGCCCCCGCTCGCCGAGAGCGGCCGGCGCGTGCTCGCGAGGATCATCGACATGATCCTCGTCGGGATCGTCGTCTGGCTGCTCACCTGGGGCTTCAACGTCAACGAGTACGAGGTCGACAGCGACAAGATCGAGTACGGCCGCTCGCTCGGCCAGTCGCTCATCGCCGCCGTGCTCTACATCGCGTACGACACGATCCTGATGTCCCGGACCGGGCAGACCCTCGGCAAGAAGTGGCTCGGGCTCCGGGTGGCCAACCTTGACAACGGCGCCACGCCCTCCGTGCAGACCATGCTCGTGCGGTCGCTCGTGCTGTGGATCCCGTTCGCCTTCTGCTGCGCCTGCATCTGGACGGCGATCGCGGGCGGTTGGAGCTTCTTCGACAAGCCGTACAAGCAGGGGCTGCACGACAAGGCGGCCAAGACGGTGGTGGTCAGCACCGGTTGACCAATTCCGGGGACGACAACGGCGGTTGGGCGGGTCCGCAGCACGCGGGCCCGCCCAACCGCCGCTTCCGTACGGGCGGTTCAGTCCTGGCGCACCGAGGAGGCCTGTACCGGGACGCGCTCGCGCGGCGCCGGAGCGGCGGCCGACGAGGCGACGACCTGTGAGGTCGCCCGGGACGGCTTGGGGCGGGGCACGGTCATGGCGACGAGCAGCCCCAGGACGAGTCCCACGAGGGCGATCAGCACGACCCCCGGGCCCGAACTCGTCTGAGACAGCAGCAGCATGGCGAGCGTCGAGAGAATCACGGTGCACGAACCGTAGGCGAGCTGTGCGGCGGTCGGACGAGGCGCGGTCGGACGAGTCAGACGAGGCATGGCAATCGAGTCCTCGTGGAATCGGGGGTGAGGGGAGCGTGTCGGCCTGGCTTTCCACCGGACATCCGGCGTACCGCCGACCGACTCTAATCGCGTGCATGCCCGAGTGGAACGCGCAGTAAGCGTGACCTAACCCACGGCTCCGGAGCACAGGGGGCGCACGGAGTCATGGCGTCCATCAATTGGACGCGCCCGCGCGCCGGTTGGGCGACACGTCGGACGTGCCCCTGATGTCCGTATAGCGAACACAAGGTGTAGGTCAACTCCGCATAATGCAATTGACCTGTGCAAGTCAAGGTCTGTCTTTTCTTCTGAACCTCTAGTCAAATTGCGTCACTTGACTACACGCGTATATCGCCCGCGGACAGCTTCCGAACCAGGAACCCCCATTCCGCGCGGACGGACGCGGGGGAGGACCCTCAAGTGACCAGCAGACCCTGGACGTTCAGAACGGCTGCCGTCGGCGTAGCACTCGCCACAGCCGCCGCCACCTTCTCCACCTTTGCCATCGCGGAGGCCGACGCGGGCGCCGCGGCGGCGCTCAACCGGCACGACCCGGCGGAGCGGCAGCACGCCGAGCAGGAGCACGACCTCGACGGCCCGCTCAGCAAGACCCAGGAGGCCCAGCGCGAGGAAGCCCTCAACCAGGTCATCTCCGGCGAGGCCACGGCCAAGAACCGTGACGGCTCGCAGGTCGTTCAGCTCAAGAGCGGCAAGGGCAAGGGCAAGTACGTCGAACTGGGCCGGGAGAAGACCGACAAGATCTTCACCATCCTGGTCGAGTTCGGCGACCAGATAGACAGCCGCTACGGCGGCACGGTCGGCCCGCTGCACAACGAGATAGCCGAGCCGGACCGCACCCAGGACAACAGCACGGCCTGGCAGGCGGACTACAACACCGAGCACTTCCAGGAGCTGTACTTCGGCACCGGCAAGAACGTCGAGTCGATGAAGAAGTACTACGAGAAGCAGTCCTCGGGCCGCTACTCGGTCGAGGGCACGGTCTCGGACTGGGTCAAGGTCCCCTACAACGAGGCCCGTTACGGCTCCAACCTGGCCAACGACGGTGCCTGGTACGCCGTTCAGGATGGCGTCACCGCATGGGTCGCGGCGCAGGAGGCAGCAGGCGCGACCGACGCGGAGATCAAGGCGCAGCTGGCCGAGTACGACCAGTGGGACCGCTACGACTTCGACGGCGACGGCGACTTCAACGAACCCGACGGCTACATCGACCACTTCCAGATCGTGCACGCCGGTGAGGACGAGTCCGCGGGCGGCGGCGCGCAGGGCGAGGACGCCATCTGGGCGCACCGCTGGTACGCGTTCGGCACCGACGCCGGTTCGACCGGCCCCTCGGACAACCTGCTCGGCGGCGCGCAGATCGGCGACACCGGCATCTGGGTCGGCGACTACACCATCCAGCCCGAGAACGGCGGACTGGGCGTCTTCGCCCACGAGTTCGGCCACGACCTCGGTCTGCCGGACCACTACGACACCAGCGGCGGCGAGAACTCCACGGGCTTCTGGACGCTGATGTCGTCCGGTTCCTGGCTCGGCACCGGCGGTGACAACATCGGCAACCTGCCCGGTGACATGACCGCCTGGGACAAGCTCCAGCTGGGCTGGCTCGACTACGACACGGCGAAGGCCGCGACGGAGTCCAGCCACAAGCTGGGCGTCGCCGAGTACAACACCAAGAACGCGCAGGCGCTCATCGTCGAACTGCCCGAGAAGACGGTCACCACCGAGGTCGTCACCCCGGCGCAGGGCGCGACCCAGTGGTGGAGCGGCAGCGACAACAACCTCTCCAACACGCTGACCCGTTCGGTCGACCTCACCGGCAAGTCCTCGGCCACCCTGACCCTGGACGGCTGGTACGACATCGAGGCCGACTACGACTACCTCTACACCGAGGTCTCCACCGATGGCGGCGCCACCTACACGCCCCTCGACGGCACGGTCGACGGCGCGGCCATCCCGCGCGACGGCAGCGGCAAGCCGGCGCTCACCGGCACGGTGGACGCGTACAAGAAGCTGTCCTACCCGCTGGACGCCTACGCGGGCCAGGAGTTCACCCTGCGCTTCCGCTACACCTCGGACGGCGGTGTCTCCCAGATGGGCTTCGCGGCCGACGAGATCACGCTCACCGCGGACGGCGCGACGGTCTTCTCCGACGACGCGGAGAGCGCGGACGCGGCCTGGACGACGAAGGGCTTCTCGCGCATCGGCGCGGGCATCACGGACGACTACCCGCAGTACTACATCGCCGAGAACCGCCAGTACGTGTCGTACGACAAGACCCTCAAGGTCGGCCCGTACAACTTCGGCTTCTCGACGACCCGTCCGGCGTGGGTCGAGCACTTCCCGTACCAGAACGGCCTGTTGATCTGGAAGTGGGACACCTCCCAGAACGACAACAACACCAGCCAGCACCCGGGTGTCGGCCTGGTCCTCCCGGTGGACGCGCACCCGACCCCGCTGAAGTGGGCGGACGGCACGCTGATGCGCAGCCGCATCCAGTCCTACGACTCGCCGTTCAGCCTGTCCCGCACGGACGCCCTCAAGCTCCACAAGGCGGACGTGCTCACGAAGGTCGCCTCCCAGAAGGGCGTCCCGACCTTCAACGACCACACCTCCACGTACTACGACGCGGCGACCCCGCTCGCGGGTGTGAACGTCACTGACACCAACACCAAGATCAAGATCGTCAAGGAGGCCTCCGACGGCTCCACGATCTCGGTCCAGGTGGGCCCCGCGGTGAAGTAATCCGCATAACAGCAGGTCAAACCATGATCGGCCGTGACCCCCTGGCGGGTCGCGGCCGATCGTGTTTAGGTGCCTCCTGTGGCTTTCTTATTGACACCGAGTCCCACGGGGGGTGTGACCGCATGGCCGCAGGAGGTTTCTGCAAGCTGCCCAGTGGCAGCGTGGTGGTGGCGCTGAACCTGCCCAGCCCCACCGCCCCGACCACGGCGGTGGGCCCGTCCGACGTACGCGTCCTGGTCCTGGCCCAGAACCGTGCCAGGGCCCTGACGCGGCTGCGCAACCTGGGCCTGCGAGCGGTCTACCTCCGGGGCAACGCGGCACCGCCCACCCCGGACGAGATCACGGCGGTCCTGCACCACCCCGACGGCCTGATATGGCGCACGGCCCCGGACAACAGCGTCCCGTCACCGTCGGCCCTGGAGCGGACGGAACTGTGGCACCCGATCAGGTCGCTGCTGCGGAGGCCGGCGGCGCGTGCGTGATGGGTGCGTGGGTGCATGGCTGCCGGGGTGCCTGAGGGCCTGGGAGCCTGGGGGCCTCCGTCCCGGGACCTAGTCCCATCGCCGGATGCGACCGCCCTGCGTACGCCCATACCCTCGCCGTATGACGGCAGAAGCTGACGCTCCCCCCACCGGCCCCCGCAGCATCGAGCAGCGCGGACGCGAGGCGTTGGAGCGCCTCGACCGGGACATCGACGTCTGGGTCGCCACGGCCGACGCCACCGGTGAGCCGACCCTCGTTCCGCTGGCCTTCTGGTGGGACGGCGAGGCGGTGTGGCTGGCCACCCGCGACTCCAACCCGACCGGCCGCAACCTGATCGCCTCGGGCCGGGTCCGCCTCTGCTTCGGCCACACCCGGGACGTGGTGCTGATGCACGGCACGGTCCGCACGCTGACCCGCGAGGAGCTGCCGCCCGGCGTGGGCGACGCCTTCACCGCGAAGGACGGCTGGGACCCGCGCAAGGACCACGCCTCGTACGTCTGGTTCCAGGTCACGCCTGAGGTGATCCAGGCGTGGGGGACGGCCGCGGAGATGCGCGACCGGAATGTGATGCGCGACGGGGAGTGGCTGGTCCGGGGCGAGTGAATCCCCGGGGCTTTGGTTTTCTCGCCCCCGCCGCCCCTACCCGTACCCATCCCCGGGGGCTCCGCCCCCAGACCCCCGCTTCGGCCTGAACGGCCTCGTCCTCAAACGCCGGACGGGCTGGGTAGTCAGCCCGTCCGGCGTTTGAGGACGAGCGCGTTCTAGCGCGAAAGGGGGGGTCTGGGGGCGCAGCCCCCAGGGATGGGACGGGTAGGGGCGGCGGGGGCGAGAAACATCCCCGGGAATAAAACGGAGCCTCCCTCCTGTTCCCGTCCGGAGGACAGTGCACGGCACTAAAGACAGCAGCAGGAGGCCCCCACCGTGACCGCAGAAGCGACGGCAGACGCGACCACCGACGCGACGGCAGACGACATCCGAGGCACCACACAGGGCACCGCCCCCACCCCCCTCTCCGTCCTGGACCTGGTCACAGTCGGCTCCGGCCACACCGCCACCCAAGCCCTCCAGACCAGCGTCGCCCTCTCCCGCCTCACAGAATCCCGCGGCTTCCACCGCTACTGGGTAGCCGAACACCACTCCATGCCCGGCGTAGCCTCCTCCTCACCCGCCGTGATCCTCGCCCACCTGGCCGCCCACACCCACCGCATCCGCCTGGGCTCCGGCGGAGTCATGCTCCCCAACCACGCCCCCCTGGTCATCGCGGAACAGTTCGGCACCCTGGAGGCCATGGCCCCGGGCCGCATCGACCTGGGCCTCGGCCGCGCCCCGGGCACGGACGGCGCGACCGCAGCAGCCCTGCGCCGCACCGAACGCCTCAACGAAGGCGCCGACGACTTCCCCCAGCAACTGGCGGAGCTGACCCGCTTCCTGGACGACGACTTCCCGACCGGCCACCCCTACCACCGCATCCACGCGATCCCGGGCCCGATCCAGTCGACGACCCCGGGCGGAGTCCAGTCGACCCACCGCCCGCCCATCTGGCTGCTCGGCTCCTCAGGCTTCAGCGCCCGCCTGGCCGGCGTCCTGGGCCTCCCCTTCGCCTTCGCGCACCACTTCTCCGCGCAGAACACCGTCCCGGCCCTGGACCTCTACCGCGAGTCCTTCCAGCCCTCCGAGGTCCTCGACGCCCCGTACGCCCTCATCGGCGTCTCCACCCTCGCGACGGACGACGAGAACGAGGCCCGCCGCCAGGTCCTGGCGATGGGCCTCAACATGGCGCGCCTGCGCTCCGGCCGGCCGGGCCTGTTCCCGACCCCGGAGGAGGCGGAGGCCTACGAATTCAGCCCGATGGAACGGGAGTTCATCGGCTCCTGGATGACGAACATCATCCACGGCACGGCCGACGAGGTCCGCACAGGACTGGACGACCTCCAGAAGCGCACAGGGGCGGACGAGTTGATGCTTGTCTCCCACGCCCACCACGGCGACCTGCGCCTGCGCTCGTACGAACTGATCGCGGACGCGTACGGCCTACCCGCAGCCTGACGAAACCGTGTGTGTGAGGGGGAGGGGGGAATGCAGTCGCCGAAAGGGGCCAACTCACCCCTGCCGACAAGCACTTCCCCCCATCAGCACCGAAATCCGATCCGCCCCCACCGGCCGCGAATAAAGCCACCCCTGCCCCGTATCGCACCCGATACGCCGCAACCGAGCCGCCTGCGCAGCCGTCTCCACGCACTCGGCGGTGACCGTCAGCCCCAGCCGGTGCGCGAGCTGGATCATCGCCTCGACGACGATCTCGTCGGCCGGGTTCGGCGCGACGCCCTCACCCTCGTACTGGAACCCGCGGACGAAGGATCCGTCCAGTTTCAGTACTGACACGGGCAGCCGGCTGAGGTAGGCCAGGTTCGAATACCCCGTGCCGAAGTCGTCGATCGCGATGCCCACACCCATGTCACTGAGTGCCTGGAGTGCCTGGAGGGGCCGCCCAGCGGACCCCATGACGGCCGACTCCGTCAGCTCCAACTGCAACAGCCGCGCCGGCAGACCCGTCTCCGCGAGGATCTCCGCGACGTCCGCGACCAGATCCGAGTCCCAGACCTGACGTACGGCCACGTTCACGCTCACGAAGATCGGCGGCTCGTCCGGGCGTTCGAGCTGCCAGCGGCGGGCCTGACGGCAGGCCGTGGCGAGGACCCAGCGCCCCAGCTGCACGATCGAACCGTCCTCCTCGGCCAGTCCGATGAAGCGATTCGGCGTCAACGTGCCGAACTGGGGGTGGTGCCAGCGCACCAGCGCCTCGACACCGTGCACCCGGCCGTCCTCCATGCCCACCAACGGCTGGTAGTCCAGGGCGAATTCACCCCGCTCGATGGCCGGCCGGAGCGTGGAGGACAGGGCCTGGCGGGTCATACGGTGGGCGTTGCGTTCGGGGTCGAAGAGCGTCCAGCGGGACTTGCCGTCGGCCTTCGCCCAGTACAGCGTGGTGTCCGCGGCCTGCATCAGGCCCGTGGGGGTCGTGCCCGCCGCGTGCCGTTCCACGACACCGATCGAGGCGGAGACGGACACCCGCTGACCGGCGATGTCGAAGGGCAGCTGGAGCGCCTTCAGCACCGACTCGGCCAGGTCGGCGAGTTGGTCGGTGCCTGTCGAGTCCTCGACCAGCAGCGCGAACTCGTCGCCGCCCAGTCTCGCCACCAGCGGCGCGACGGCACCCGGGTTCCCCCGGGCCAGCCCCGCCTCCTCCGCGCAGCGCGTGAGGCGTTCCGCCACGGCGGCGAGCAGCCGGTCGCCGACACGGTGGCCGAGGGTGTCGTTGACGGCCTTGAACCCGTCGAGGTCCAGGTAGCACAGGCCGATCCGGCCCGTCCCGCTCTGCTCGTACGACTCCGCCTCCAGCGCCGCCGACATCCGCTCGAAGAACAGCGCGCGGTTGGGCAGCCGGGTCACCGGATCGTGCATCTGCAAGTGCCGCAGCCGCGCCTGGAGTTCACGACGCGCGCTGATGTCGGCTACGGACAGCAGCACACCCTGGCCCCCGTACGCCTGGGCTCCCGATCCCGACTCCGCGCCCTCCGGCGGCAGCGGCGTGACCGTGACCTGGGCCCAGAGGGAGTGTCCGTCGGGGTGTTTGAGGCGGCGCGTGCAGCGCAGCCGTGCCTGCCGGCCGCGCAGGACCTCGCGGTACGCGTGCCACGCGCGCGTGTCGGACGCCAGGTCCACCAGATCGGCGGCCACCCGCCCGGCCAGCGCTTCCGGGGCGATGCCCAGCAGCGTGCCCAGCGACTGGTTCGCCCCCACGACCAGGCCCTCGCGGTCCACCACGGCCATCGCCAACGGCGCCGCCGCGAACGCCGCACCCAGCAGGTTCGTACCCCCGGCAGCGCGGGAGGATGACGTAGAGGACGTGGTGAAGTTACTCAGTGTGACGGCCGGCCGGACGAGTTCTACCGCGGGCGCCGGCCCTTCGGACGTTCCGCTCACCGCTCGCTCCCGCAGTGCACTCGGTCTTCATATGGATCCCGTCGGGCGGCCGACCGGGCGGCAAACCGCCGCCCTGGCCAGGTCCGTGCAGGAAAGTGTCAGGGAAGTGCCAGGAAAGTGTGCCGATCATAGAGGCTGGCCCCAAGCCCTTCCAGCCACTGTCCAGTGTCCATGAACGACCGCCGGTTCTGACAGATCGTTTCTGCCCGCGCCTGGACGGGTTCCTTCGCCCTCGATCGGTTGTGACGTTCCGTGAGTGTTTCGGGGTGTCGTTCCACAAGGGGTGAGCCCTTGCGTGCTTGATAGCTTGCCCGGTCGACCCCTGTTCGACGCCCAATCACCCTTCTGGTGCAGACAAACTGGGCATATAAACACAAGATCACACAGGCTGGGTTGCGGTGTCCCCGAACCGCATCCGGAGGTCTGCGTGCCGCGTCAGCTCCCCCTCAAGGGGCTCACCCGTGATGCCCTGACAGGACTCAAGGGGCTCGCGTGCGACGGACCGCGCCCCCGACTGCGCAGCACCGCCGCCGTACTCACCACCATGACGGCCCTCGTCGCCACCTCCCTCATCGCGGGCCCCTCGGTCGCCGAACCCTTCTCGGCGCAGCCCTGCGCCCTGCAACGCACCGACGCCCACCACTCGGAGGGCCTGGACACCTGGAACGCGGCCTATCCGCGCCCGTCCCGCGCCCTCGACGCCGTGATGGTGTTCCTCTCCTTCCCGGACGCACCCCCGCGCACCACCCCCGCCGAACTGGCCGCCGACCACTTCCCCGCCACCAGCGACTTCTTCGACCGTGCCTCGTACGGCAGATTCACGCTGCGCCCGCACCCGCTCCGGCGCTGGCTCCGCATGCCGAAGCCGTCCACCGCGTACGCCATACAGCGGGACTGGAGCGCCGCCCACCGCGCCGCCTATCTGCGCGACGCGCTCGCCGCCGCCGACCGCGAGGTCGACTTCTCGCGCTACGACATCGTCTACTTCGTGGCCGACCCGGACGCGCCCGGCGTCGACTCCGACGCGACGAAGGTCGTCAACCTGGACGTCCCGCTGCGGGCCGACGGCACGGACATCCGCCGCGTCGTCACCGTCTTCGAGAACCACCCGCCCGACCGGCTCGTCCTCGCCCACGAGACGGGCCATGTCTTCGACCTGCCCGACCTCTACCACCGGCCCATGGACGGAAAGGGCGACTGGGACACGTACGTCGGCGACTGGGACCTGATGGGCAGCCAGTTCGGACTGGCACCGGACCTGTTCGCCTGGCACAAGTGGAAACTCGGGTGGCTGGAACCGCGCCAAGTGGTGTGCGTACGCGGGGGAGGCTCGACCCGGCTGACCCTGGAATCGCTGGGAGCACATCCGGAGACGACCGCGTACGTGCGCGCGGACGCGGGCGAAAACGGCAGCGGGGTTACGGGGGCGGGCGCGCCGGTCTTCGGGCAGGGGGACGGGGTGAAGCTGGCCGTCGTGCGGACCGGGGCCGACCGGGCGCTCGCCTTCGAGGCCCGGGGGACGACGGGCAACGACAGCGCGACCTGTACACAGGGCGTGCTCGTCTACCGGGTGCAGAGCGGGGCCGAGTCGGGCGGCGGCCCGGTCGAGGTGGTCGACGCCCATCCGCGTACCGAGGCCTGCTGGGAGGACTCGGTCTATCCGCCCCTCGCGGACGCGCCCGTCGCCCTCGGCGAGAGCTTCACGGTGCCCGGCGAGAACGTCCGGGTCGAGGTGGAGGGCCGTACGCCTTCGGGGGCGTGGACGGTGGAGATCACGTCCGGCTGAGAGGGGTGTGGAAACGACGTTGGCGGGGCTGTTCGTGAACAGCCCCGCCAATCGACCAACAGAGTGCGCCGCCAGGGACTCGAACCCCGGACCCGCTGATGCTGCGTCATCCGGGGGACAACCCCCGGACCCCCAGCCGCCCCTGCCGAACTCCCGGCCATCCCCGTGCGCCGGAGTGGCTCGCCTCAACACCGAAGGCCCCCCGCTTCCGCAGGGGGCCTTCGATCGTCTGTGCGCCGCCAGGGACTCGAACCCCGGACCCGCTGATTAAGAGTCAGCTGCTCTAACCAACTGAGCTAGCGGCGCCTGCTGACGTCGTAGACCTTAGCACCCTGATCGGCGGGAGGAAAAATCGATATCCGCAGGCCACCGGAGACGGCGGCACGGGCCGCTCGTACGGCCGCCCAGAGCAGGATCTCCGGGCCGGGAAGCCAGGGACGGCAGGTGTCGGGGGCGACGACCCAGCGGGATTCGGGGCGGGGCCCGCCCTCGGCGACCTGCTCATGCTCGGTGTCGTCGTTCACCAGTGCGGGGACTGTCACCGCGTCGCCGCGGCCGTGGCAGAGGAGCGGCGGAACCGAGTGACGACGCCCGGTGCCACCACCCTCGCTGCCCTCGCCGCGTTCGCCGGCCGAGCCCCACTCCTCCCACCTCAGAAGCGAGGGCAGCCGCTGGGCGGTCCCCAGTGCCGCGAACAGGAGGATCCGGCCCCGGTAGGCGGCCACCGGGCCCGAGCCGGGTCCCTCGTCCCAGAGGCGGTCGAGCATCCTCCGGCCGAAGACGGCAGGCACGTTGACCACGTCGAACGCGGTGCCGCAGGGCAGGACGAGCGGGGCGGCGGGCCGCTCGGCCCAGAGTGAGAGCGTGCTGCGCGGATACGTTCCTGCGGAGGCGAGCCAGGCGGCGCCCTCCGAGGTGACTCCCGAAACGTCAGAGTAAGTGCTGCTCATGTCGTCTAGATCTACCGGCAGTGAGCGCGCGATCTCCGAGGGTTGCCGGAAACCGGGACAGGAGGGGGCGAGCTGGAGTACCTTGCCCCACCTGAATATGCCGCCGGACTTTCGAGACGGCGAAGCCTGATCAGACCGGGTCGACGTGACCGTGACCGTGGTCGTGGCCACCGCCCGTACCGCCGCTCGCGTTCTCCCCGTCGCCGCGCAGCAGCTCACGGCCGTACTCGACCATCTTCTTCGCGTAGTCCTCGGTCCACTCGGCGCGCTCCGCGATGTCGGCGGTCGTCAGCCGGTCGAAGCGGCGCGGGTCGGCGAGCTGGGCCGCCGCCATCGCCTGGTACTCGACCGCGCGGTCGGTCGCGGCGCGGAACGCCTGGGTCAGCTCCGTGGCGCGGGTCAGCAGCGCGCGGGGGTCGTCGATCGACTCCAGGGCGAAGAAGTGCTCGGGGTCGTCGGCCACCTGCGTGGGCTCGAAGAGCAGGGGCGCGGGGCGTAGCCGCGGTTCGTTGCGACGCGGCGTGGGCTCCGCCATGTCTTCTCCTCCTCGTACGGTTCCGCACCGTTCGTACGTACCGCTCACGCACCAGGGCATGTACGGCACACGGTCGACAGGCCCCGCCGGTCGAGCCGGGCCACCGTCCATTGTCCCCCGCCCGCGCAAGTACGCCCCGGACCCACTCCAGAGGGCACCTGACCTGCGACTACGGCCGCCAGGCGGCACGATGCTCGGCGAGTCACGGTCGCCAGGCCACCCGGTGCTCGGCCAGATGCGACAGCACCGCGTGGTTGGCCTCCCAGCCGTCCGGGAACTTCACCGTCACCCCCAGCTGTACCGGCTCCGTCGACGGATGGTCGTCCAGGAGGTCCGTCACGCCCGCCCGGCACACCACCACGCACGCGTGCCGGTGTCTGGAGGCCAGCACGCAGAGGCGGCCCGTCTCCAGGTGGAAGGCGGTGGCGTCGGGGCGGCCCGAGAGGGGGTGCAGGACCACCGTCACGTCGAACTCCCGCCCCTGGAGCCGGTTCGCCGTGTCGACGGTGACATCCGCGACGCCCAGCTCGGCGAGCGCCGCCCGTACCGCCGCCGCCTGGTCCCGGTGTGCGGTGCCGACCGCGATCCGGTCGGCCGTGAGCGGCGTCGGCTCGGGTCCGCGCTCCGAGGTGGCCGCGCCGCCCCGGTCCAGCATGCGGCGTACGACCATGGCGACCGCGCGCACCGCCTCCGGGTCCGTACGAGGGGTGTGCCGGGCGGGGAGTTCCAGCAGGCCCCAGCCCGATTCGGCGGCCTCGTCGAGGACGCGGTCCGGGCCCGAGCCGTCCGACGGGACCGCGAAGGCGAGCCGCCGGTCGCCGTGGCCGGTGCCGCTGCGGAACGGGGTGTACGGGTAGAACGCGGCCGAGACGAGCGGCGCCGCCGAGGCCGGCAGCCGCCAGGACACCGGCAGGCGGTGCTGGGGCAGCTCGGGGTTGTGGGCCAGGAGGGTCGTGACGGCCGAGGCCGACGGGTCGTACGACAGGCCCGCCCACTGCTCGCTGCCGACGATCGCGAACGGGTCCAACTGCCCCGGGTCACCCACGAACAGCGCCCGCTCGAACAGCCCGGCGACGGCGAGCAGCGCGTCCGAGCGCATCTGGTACGCCTCGTCCACGATCGCGTGCCGCCACGGTTCGTCGACCTTGACGTGGGCCCACTTGGCTGCCGTGGAGATGACCACGTCCAGCCCCGCCAACTCGGCCGCCTTCGCGGACTTCCGTACGTTCGGCAGGTCGTCCAGCGCCTCGTCGTACGGGTCGGCGTCACTGCTGTGCAGCCGGCCCACCGGCAGCTCGGGGTTCTTCTCGGCGAGCCGGACGACGAGATCGTCGACCTGGGCGTTCGTCTGCGCGATGACCATCAACGGGCGCCCGGCATCGGCCAGTTCGAGCGCCGCCCGGACGACGAGCGTCGACTTCCCGGCCCCGGGCGGCGAGTCGACGACGACGCCGCGGTGGGTGCCGTGCAGCGTGTCGTGGAGGATCGCGTCGGTGGCCCGGCCGGCGGCTGCCCCGGGATCGAAGACGGCCTGCGGGGTGCGGGCGGCGGTCACAGCACATCCTCTTCTGTCACCGGGTCGGCCTCCGGCACCGTGGCCGTCGTCGTCGCCTGCTCGCCCGGAGGTCCGCCATGTGTCCACGGGGTCTGGTCCGCGTCCGGGAGCTTCGCGCCGCCCCGCTGTTCGTGCTCGAAGAGCGTGAAGCAGACCAGGTCCCCCTTCTCCGGCACCGACCCGGCCTCCGGCTCCTTGCCCCGGCCCATCTTGTCGACCACCCGTAGGACGATCACCGAACCCTCTGCTCCGGGACCGTCCTCAGGGCTGTTCTCGTGGCCCACGAACTCCGCCGCCTGCGGCTTGCCGCCCAGGGAGCGGTACACCTTCGCCCGCTCCCCGAGCTGCGGGCGGTCGTCCGTGCGGACGGTGACCAGTGGGCGTGGGCTCGGGCGCTTGCCCTCGCTGTACGTCATGACGACATCGATGACCTCGCCCGCGAACGCCTCCCCGGACAGCCGCCGCCCCGCCATCACCAGCGGGTCGTCCAGGGCCTCCTGGGCCTCCAGACGGGCCTGTTCGCGCTCGCGCGTGGCGAGTTTGTTCGCCGCCGTCACCGCGTCGTCGCGGCGCGGCTGCGGAGGCTCGCCCGCGGTGACCCGGTCGCGGTGGCCGGTGAACGACCAGCGGTCGCGCGTCCACCGGTCGACCGCGTGGGCGCCCTCCGGCAGCGTCCGCAGCAGGTCGAGGCCGTGCCACACCGCGTCCCAGGTGGGCCGCGTACGGCTCTCGACAAGGGCGTGCAACTCCCGCTCAGCGGCGGTGAGTTCACCCAGCCGGTCGTCCGCCGACTCGCCGTCCTCGGCGGCGGCATGGGCCGTCCGCGCGCGGTGGTAGCGCTCGATCGCGGGGGCCAGCAGCTTGTTGTCGAACGCGGGGTCGGTCGCCGGACCGGCCGGCGGGCACAGCAACTGCCCCTTCGCGTCCCGCGCCAACTCGGCCCGCAGCGCGGCCTCGGCGCCCGACGCGCCGTCCGGCGGGTCGATCCAGGCGAGCAGCGCGCCCAGATGCTGGTCCTCCAGCGTGGACTGCCCGGTGGCCCAGTGCCGCGACAGCACGTCCGTCAGCGCCAGCAGGAGCGCGGAGCCGGGGACCCGGGCCCGCTCCCCGTAGTGCGTGAACCAACGGCCGAGCAACGGCACCCGGGGCGGGGCGGGATGCGGCGTCTCCGGGTCCTGTTCCGCCGTACGCCGAAAACGCATCGAGCGCCCCAGCAGGCGGACGAACTCGATGCCCGCGCGGCTCGGGACGATCAACTGGGGCGCGTCCGCGCACAGTTCGACCTCGACCTTGACGCGCTTGCCGGTCTCCGGGTCGGTCTCGTTGCGCTCGGCGGCCTCCACGGCGTCGGCGTAGGAGTCGATGAACGGCAGGACGACGTCCGCGAGTTCGGCGAGGAACGCGAACCTGAGGTCGCGGTCGCGCGGCTGCGGTACGACGAGCAGGCGCGGCGCGTCCCGGTCGTCGCCGACCAGCGCGCCCAGCGGGGCCCCGGCCTCACCGGCGGTGGTGAGCGGTACGAGGACCAGGGGCCGCTCGGAGAGATGGCGGTGCCGGACGGTGGCGGCGGGCTGGGCGCGGCCCGAGCTGACGGCTTCCAGGCGGGCGAGGGTGGCGATCAGCGACATACGGCTCCCTCCGGGAAGGGCAGCTCCGGAGCGGGCAGGGACACTCCCGTGGTGTTCAGCGCCTCCGCGCGCAGGGCCGCCGCTCTGCGCAGCGCGGCCACCGTCGGGTCCGCCGGGTCGCCGGACCGGCCGTGGGCCGCCGCCAGGACGTCGTCGACCGTGGTCAGGGCGCCCAGTTCGGCCCGTACGGAACGGCCCAGGGACGTGACAGCGCCCCGCGCGCGGGAGCCGTCGCGGCAGTGGAAGGCGAGTTCGCACGCGGACAGGCACTCCGGCGCGTAAGCCGCGGGGACCGACTCGACCGCCGCCGTCAGTTCGGCGGTGGGCAGGTCCGGGGCGAAGCAGGTGCCCTCGGGGAGGGTGTCGGCGATGTCCTCGATCCGGGTCAGCCGGGACAGCTGGCGGCCGGTCACAGCGCGCTGTTTGCGGACGTCGACCGCGGACGCCGCCGGGAGGTTGGAGAAGTCCTTGGGGCAGACCAGCAGGACACGGTGGTTCACGGTCGGCTCCGGGACGGTGCCGCCTTCGGTGAGCCGGGCGGCGACCTCCTCCAGCGCCAGCACGTACACCGCGGCCTGGCGGGCAGCCGCGCCCACCTTCGCGGGGTCCGCCGAACCGTCCAGCATCGGGAAGGACTTGATCTCCACGACCGTCCAGCTGCCGTCCGGGTGCACGACCACCGCGTCCGGCTCCAGGAAGGCGGGTGAGCCCGCGACATCAAGGGCGAGCATCGGGTGGTCGAGAAGCGTCCAGCCGCCCGCACCGCTCTCGCTCCTCGCCAGGTGGGCGTCCCGCAGGGCCAGTGCCGTCCGTGCGGTGCGGCCCTCAGGGCCGGTCGCCGTCAGGTCGGGGACCTCGGCCTCCGCCGGTGGTACGGCACCCGGGTCCAGCTTCTCGTGCACCAGCCGGAGCAGTTCCGCGCCGCCGTCGGCCTTGACCCGGGCCTCGAAGGTGTTGCCCCGCGCCAGCGCGAACTGGGACTGCCCGAAGCCGGACGGTGAGCCCAGCGCGCTCGCCAGCGTCGCCTTGTTCACCCCCGCGCCGTCCAGAATCGCGCGCCGCTTGCACCCGGGGTTGGCGGCGAGGGCCGCGAGGGCACGCGCGTCCAGCGCCTTCGGCGGGACCTCGGGACCGCGCAGCTCAGCGAGCCGCTGCCGCAGCGCCGTCCCCGGCGTCCGCGGAAGCGGCACCGGGCTCGGGCCCTGGGCCCGACCCGGCCCCTGGCCCGAAGACGGACTCGCGCTGCCTTGGAATTCGCTCACGCGGGGCAGTCTGGCATCCACCACTGACAATTGAGGTCCCTGTGCCACGAGAGCGCGTTGAGCCGGACGCGACACGGGCCGTGATCCACACCTTGGTCCACACCTTCGCCCGGTCCGCGTTCCGCATGATGTGCGGGGCGAGAAGCAGCCCGAGACCCATCACGGCGGCGCCCGCGACCGCGTCGAGGAAGTAGTGGTTCGCGGTGCCCATCACCACGATCGTGGTGATCAACGGGTACGCGACGCCCAGGACCTTGGTGGTGCGCGTACCGCCGTACCGCCACAGCATCACCCCGCACCACAGCGACCAGCCGACGTGCAGGCTCGGCATCGCCGCGTACTGGTTCGTCATGCTGCCGAGCCCCCGCGGGGCGCTGGCCTGGCCGCCCCACCAGCCGTACGAGCTGTACTGGGCCATCGTGTCCACGAAGCCGTGACCGGGGTCGAGGAGCCGGGGCGGGCAGGTGGGCAGCAGGGTGAAGCCGATGAGGCCGATGAAGGTCGAGGTCATCAGCCAGGTGCGGGCCGCCCGGTAGCGGACGGCGCGGGACCGGAAGAGCCAGATCAGGATGGCGGGGGTGACGAGGTAGTGCAGCGACGCGTACCAGAAGTCGGCGGGTATGCCGATCCAGGGTTCGCGGGTGAACAGGCGGTTGAGCGGGTGCTCGGCGTTCAGCCAGAGGTCCTTCTCGAACCTGAGGATCGCCAGGCCGTGGTCGACCGCGGTCGACTCGTTGCCCTTCACCAGCAGGCGTCCGGCGGAGTAGCACGCGTAGACCAGCAGGATCAGTGGCAGCTCGGTCCACCAGCGGAGGCGGGCGGGAACGACGGTCCCCGTCGGTGCAGTATCGGTCCGCGGCATCCGATCGTCTCTCCCACTCTCTGTCCCCGTCGAGCTGCGCCTCCGGTCGTCGGTGGCCTGCGGTTCGTCCGATTTTACGGTGTACGTGAACGCCCCATGCGTCGCCCCTGTCACTCAGGACGCAAAGATCGACCCCCGGGTTGCCCCCGGACAGCGTGCGCGATGATGGAGGGGTTCCGCCTGGCTTTTCCGCCATTCGGTACCTCTGATTCGCCTCGTTGCCCCCTTTCGTTCGCCTCTCGCCTTGTCCGTCACGCTCACCGTCTCCCCCCGGAAGGGTCTCTCATGGCACCGCGCATCCTGCTGGCCCGGCACGGACAGACGGAGTGGTCGCTGGCCGGCAAGCACACCGGCAGGACCGACGTCCCCCTCCTGGAGGAGGGCCGACGCGGCGCCAAACTGCTCGGCGAACGTCTCCACCGGCCGCCCTTCGACGGCCTTCCCGGGGTCGAGGTGCGCACGAGTCCGCTGGCACGCGCGCGGGAGACGTGCGAGACAGCCGGTTTCGGCGAGCGGGCGGATACGTGGGACACGCTCATGGAGTGGGACTACGGAACGTACGAGGGCATGACCCCGGCGGAGATCCAGGCCGTCCGGCCGGGGTGGCTGATCTGGCGGGACGGTGTCCCAGGGGGCGAGACCCTGGAGGCGGTGTCCGCGCGCGCGGACGAGGTGGTGGAGTGGGCGCGATCAGCGGACCGAGACGTACTGGTCTTCGCACACGGCCACATACTCCGCGCGATCGGCGCCCGCTGGCTGGACCTCCCGCTCGACTTCGCATCCCGCATCAGACTCAACCCGACGTCGTTGTCGATCCTCGGCTGGGCCTACGGCACCCCAGCAATCGAAACCTGGAACGACCTGGGCCACCTGAGCTGACGCTGGGGGTGGGTCGCGCAGCCCGGCGCTATACGGGGTGCCGCTCTCGGTGGGACGGAAGCCGCCCCAGGCGGCACGCATGCCCGCAGCGAGGCGGGCCTGCTTTTAGCTTTTAGGGGCGCGGGGAACTGCGCGACCAGCCACAGCGAACCCGCAGCCAAACGAATCGGGACGGACGGGGTTTTCAGGGGCGCGAGGAACTGCGCGACCAGCCCCCACCGCCCCGCAGACGCACACCCCACCTACGCCGTGCGAGGCAAGCTCGCATGCCGCTCCAGAAACGTAGACACCCCCGCAGCCCGCCGGTGAGGCAACAGCACACGAGCCGTCGCCGCCAACATCGTCTGAATCCGCGACGACTGAACCTCGTCCAACAGATCAAGCACCCGCATCCCCGCCGCCGCAGCCTCGTCCGGATGACCGCCACGCGCCAAGTCATCCGTCAGCTCAGCCGTGTACAACGCGATGTTCCGCGTGAAGTGCGGGTTCTGCAGATGCGCCGCACGCCGCGCGTGCCGAGCCGCCCGCGGCCAGTCGCCCAGCGTCGACCAGCACTGCGCCTCCAGCCCCTCCAACTCGGCCTCGCCGTAGAAGCTCATCCACTCGGGGTCGGCCTCCGAAGGCCCCCGTTCGTACAGCGCCTGGGCCCGCGCCAGTGCCTGCTCGCACCCCGCGCGGTCGGCGAGCCCCGCCCAGCCGCCCGCCTCGCGCAGCGCCAGCAGCGACATCAGCCGGGGCGAGCCCAGGGGCCGCGCCACGCGCTGCGCGGCCTGCGCCGCTCTGACCGCCTCGCGCGGACGCCCCGCATCGCGCGCGAGGAACGCGGTGTTGCAGAAGGCGTGCGCCTCCAGGGCCGCGTCCCCGGCCACCCGGGCGGTCGCCAGCGCCTCCGCGTAGTGCGAGCGCGCGTCGTCGAAACGGCCCGAGTCGTGGGCCAGCCAGCCGACGGAGATGGCGAGTTCACCGGCGCCCGAGTGCAGCCGGTCGGCGGTGGTCTGCCGTACCGCGCCCGCGTCGAGCAGTTCGTAGGCCGCCCGCAGCGGGGCCGCCGCGCGCCGGTAGAGCCCGTCGGCGCCGTGCCGGTCGTCGAGCAGCCTGATACGGCGTACGGCCTCTTCCAGGGCCCCCGCCTCGCCGGCGCCGACGCGGCGCATGGGACGGCCCGCGGCCGAAGCCTCGTACGTGAGCCCGAAGGGGCTCAGGGAGGCGGCTGCCACAGTGGCACCGCCCGCCATGAATGCGCGACGCAGCACGTCGCTCTCCTCGTAGTTGTCGTGCGTTTCGTACGGGTACTGCGTGTCGTGCGTGTCGGGTGTTTCTTGTGCTTCCTGCGTGTCATACGGCTCGTGCACCCCCGCCGTCTCACTGGTGCCGGACGGCGGGATCGCGAGGTGCGTAGGGGGCGTGTCCCCCGTTTCGCGCGCCCCACGCCCGCGTACCGACGCGCGGGACGCGAACCCCAGGTCGGCCAGGGTCCGGCCGGGGAACATGTGCAGGAACACCCGCTCGTACGCGTAGTTGGGACAGCGGATCTCGCCCGCCTCGACCCGACCGATGTAACGCGCGTCACAGCTGACCCGCTCCTCGATCTCGCGGGCGGCCCGCCGTACCGCCGCGGCGAACTCGCCCGGAGAGCGCTGCCCGCGCAACTGCCGAAAGGCGAGGTTCGGCCGCGGCGGCCGGGGGGACTCCGACGAGGTCACCGTTGACGACGTCATGGCCGGGCCCTCTCTGCGAACCGTCGAACCGTGCCGGATTCCTGGCGAGTTGGAACAGTTATCCATCGGACGCCCTGTTTCCGGCGGGCAAGAACGTACCCGCTGTGCACGACCCACCACGCGGGGTTTGGCTACAAACCGGATATCTCATCCACGATCTGCCATGAACTGCCATCCTTTGCGGCGGTCTTGTGCCGTAGCCGTTGACGTTCTGGCGCGTTGAACCCGATGGACCGGGAGCCGCCCGAACTCCCGACCCACTCGCACTAGGAGGGGTTCCGTGGTGGAGGCCGGGATGGAGATCAGCCAGAGCACCGATCCTTGTACGCCGTTCAGAACGCGTACAGCACCAGCGTTGCCCGACTGCGATCTGGTGACGGTCCCGGCCCGGCAGGGGCTGGAAGCGGTCGACATCCTGCGCCGGGGTGCCGGCGACGCGGTCGGCCCCGTACTGCACGACGACGGCTGCGACACCCTGGGCTTCCTGGTGCCACCCGGCACCGCCGCCGCCTGGGACGTCCCCGGAAGCACCTGCACGGAGACCAATGGGCGTGGCCTGAGCCTCGCGGTCCCCGATCCCGAACCTCCCGTCGAGGGCTCGGACTGGCTGCTCCCGCCCGGCGAGGCGGACCTGGCCACCGACCCGGCAGTGCTCCGCGCGGCCCTCGGCGAGGCGGCCCGGCTCATCGAGGCCGCCGACAACCGCCACTGACCACCTACCCCGGTAGCCCACCCCGATAATGGGGGAATGGGAAAGTCCAGAAACGCGCGGCGCGGACAGCCGGCCGCCGAGGCCGTCGTCGAGACGGTCGACGGCGGGCTCGCCGAGCTGATCCCCGACCGGGACCGGGCGCGCGCCTGGACACTGCTCCTCGACGGCGCCCCGCAGTCCCATGTCGACCTCGACGACCCGGCGTACCTCTCCTTCGAGTACCAGCGCCGCCTCGGTCATGTGATCGACCTCGTCGCGCCGCCCGGCAAGCCCGTGCAGGTCGTGCACCTCGGCGGCGGCGCCCTGACCCTCGCCCGGTACGTCGCCGCGACCCGCCCCCGGTCCACCCAGCAGGCCGTCGAACGGGACGCGGCCCTCGTCCAACTGGTCCGCCGCGAGCTGCCGTTGGATCCGGGCGTCCGGATCCGGGTGCGTTCCACCGACGCCCGCGAAGGGCTCGCCAAGATCCCCGACGGCTGGGCCGACCTCGTCATCGCGGACGTGTTCAGCGCGGCCCGCACCCCGGCCCATCTGACATCGGTCGAGTTCCTGACGGACGTACGCAGGGTCGTGAACGACGCCGGCTGCTACGCCGCGAACCTCGCCGACGGGCCGCCGCTCGCCCACCTGCGCGGCCAGATCGCCACCGCGGGGGTCGTCTTCCCGGAGCTCGCGCTGATCGCCGACCCGACCGTGCTGCGGGGGAAACGGTTCGGCAACGCGGTCCTCGTCGGCTCCGCGCACCCGCTGCCCATCGCCGAGCTGACCCGCCGTGCCGCCTCCGACCCGCACCCCGCCCGCCTCGAACACGGGCGCGCCCTCACCGACTTCACGGGCGGCGCCGTACCGGTCACGGACGCGGCGGCCGTCGCCTCACCGGCACCGCCGCCGTCGGTGTTCCGCTGAGCCGGCCAGTCAACCAGCCGGTCAGTAGGTGAGGATCTGGACGTGCGGTGGGCCGTCGTGCCAGGTGCAGAACACCGACACCCGGTCCGCGCCCGCGCTGAACTCCACCCGGATCCACGTCTCCGTCTTGAACACCTGCATCGACCAGCCCGCTCCCGGCGTCGCCGACACGAGCGTCGCGTAGTCCGTCCCGAGGTCGAACACCGCTCGCCCGCCGTCGGTGTCGTACGCCTTCACCGTGGACGGGGTCTTCGAGGCGGTCACGCTCGGGGTAGGGGTGGGAGTCGGCGTGGGAGTGGGGGACGGAGTTGATTCCGGAGCCGGTGTCGGTGTCGGGCTCGTCGCCGTGGGCCGCGGCTTCGGCTGCTGTGCCGTCGACTTCTGCTGCTGCGCGGTCGACTTCGGCCGGACCGCGTCGGCCGCCGTGATGGGGAGCGCGCGGGGCGGGTCGTACGCCGTCCCGGCCATCACCGTGTGCACACCCCACCACGTCATCGTGGCCGCCGCGCCCGTGGCAAGCGTCCACGCGAGAAGGTGTACGAGTCCTCTGCGCATCGCCGGTCATACTGCCTCACGCGCCCCACCGGTGTCGCCTTGTGGTACCCGGGGGCGGTCGTGGGGCCGGGGGCTCCGGGGGTTGTCCCCCGGAGAAATGCAGTATCCACAGGCACCGGACCCGGCCCGCCGGATTGGCGTACGGTGCGGCGCATGGCAAGTGTGCTCGTGGTCGAGGACGACCAGTTCGTGCGCTCCGCCCTCATCCGGCATCTGACCGATGCCGCGCACCTGGTGCGCAGTGTCGGCACGGCCCTTGAGGCGTTGCGCGAGGTCGCCCACTTCCGCTTCGACGTGGTGATCCTGGACCTCGGTCTGCCCGATCTCGACGGGTCCGAGGCCCTCAAGATGCTGCGCGGAATCACGGACGTGCCCGTGATCGTCGCCACCGCGCGCGACGAGGAGACGGAGATCGTCCGGCTGCTCAACGCGGGCGCGGACGACTACCTCACCAAACCGTTCTCGGTCGAGCATCTGTCGGCCCGGATGGCCGCCGTACTGCGCCGGGCCCGCTCCGCGCCCGTGGACACCCCGCCGTCCTCGGTCATCCGCGTCGGCGGCCTGGCCATCGACCCGCTGCGCCGACAGGCCGAACTGGACGGCGTACGACTGGACCTGACCCGCCGTGAGTTCGACCTGCTCGCCTTCCTCGCCGGCCGGCCCGGTGTCGTCGTCGCGCGCAAGGAGCTGCTCGCGGAGGTGTGGCAGCAGTCGTACGGCGACGACCAGACGATCGACGTCCATCTGTCGTGGCTGCGGCGGAAGTTGGGCGAGACGGCGGCCCAGCCCCGCTATCTGCACACCCTGCGGGGCGTGGGTGTGAAGCTGGCGCCGCCGGGAGCGGAGCCGCCGCTGTGAGGTGGGCGCTGGTCAAGGTGTGTGTGGCGGTCACGACGATGGTCGTGGTGGCCTTCGCCGTGCCGCTCGGGCTGGTCATCCGGGAGATGGCCCGCGACCGTGCCTTCTCCAACGCCGAGCGGGAGGCCGCGGCCGTCGCGCCCGCCCTCTCCATCACCACCGACCGCGACCAGCTGGAACGGGTCGTCGCCTCCGCCGGCTCGGACGCGGGCCTGGCCGTCCACATCCCCGCGAGCGGCGGCACGGGCGCGGTCGACCTCGGCCGGCAGCGCGCCACCGACACCGACATCGAGGCCACCCGGAGACTCGGCCGCGCCTCCACCACCGAGGTGTCCGGCGGGTCCACCCTCCTCCAGCCCGTCGCGATCGGCTCCGGCGCTGTAGCCGTCGTCGAGGTGTACGTCCCCGAGGCGGAGGTCAGCAACGGCGTCGGCCTGGCCTGGGCGGTGCTCGCCGGCGTCGGGGCCGTCCTCGTCGTCGGCTCGGTCGCCGTCGCCGACCGGCTGGGTGTGCGCATGGTGCAGCCCGCCCAGCGCCTCGTCGAGGGCGCGCACGAACTGGGGGAGGGAAAGCTGGGCGCCAGAGTGCCCGAGGAAGGGCCGGCCGAACTGCGTCTCGCGGCGGTCGCGTTCAACTCGATGGCCGACCAGGTCGTACAACTGCTGGCGAACGAAAGGGAGTTGGCAGCGGACCTGTCACACCGCCTCCGCACACCGCTGACCGTGCTGCGGCTGAACGCGGCCTCGCTCGGCGACGGGCCCGCCGCCGACCAGACCCGGGCCGCGGTCGCCCAGCTGGAGCACGAGGTCGACACGATCATCCGTACCGCCCGGGAGGCCAAACCGCAGACGACGGTCGCCGGACCGGGCGCCGGGTGCGACGCGGCCGAGGTCGTGCGGGAGCGGATGGCCTTCTGGTCGGCGCTCGCGGAGGACGAGGGGAGGAAGGTGAGGGTGGCCGGCGTCGACCGGCCGGTGCGCATACCCGTGGCCCGCGCCGACCTGGCCGCCGCCCTCGACGCCCTGCTCGGCAACGTCTTCCGGCACACCCCGGAGGGCACCGCCTTCGCGGTCGACGTCCACAACGGCGACGACGCGGTGATCGTGCTGGTCTCGGACTCCGGCCCCGGGATCACCGACCCCGAGGCCGCCATGGCCAGGGGGCGCGGCTCGGGCAGCGCCGGGTCGACCGGCCTGGGCCTGGACATCGTGCGCCGACTCGCGGAGTCGACGGGCGGAGACGTACGCATCGGCTCGTCGGTACTCGGCGGCACGGAGATACGCATCTGGATCCAGCTGGACGGCAGGGCACCGGTCCGGCGCGGACACCGGGGCCGGGGGACCGGGGCGACTTGGCGCCAGCGCCGGCACATGGGTCCGACCTCGTCGTTCGGCCGCCGCTCCGTCTCCTGACGGCCTGGGACCTGCCGGACGGATCGGGCCGGAGACACGTGGGCTCGCACACTTTCCCCCGCCCAGAGCAGCCAACGGCGTTGCCACTGGCCGCCGACGCCCCGGCTCGCGCCGCCCGTGTCGGCACCGGCGGGTCTCAGCGTGGCCTCCGCCTCGCGACTGCACGCCTGCGAATCCACTCACCCGCCCCGCCCTGCGCGAACCCACTCACCCACCCTGACGAGACGCCGCCGCTTCCCTCGACCTGGATCCGCCGGACAGGCCCCCACCGCACAGGCCCCACCCCGCAGCCCCCGCCGCACAGGCCCCACCCCGCAGCCCCCGCCGCACAGGCCCCACCCCGCAGCCCCCGGCCGGGGCGCGGCCCCCCTCAAGCGCCGCGCCCCGCCCCCCGATCAGAACCCCCTGATCAGCCCCCCCGATCAGAACCCCCGGCGGGTCAACCCCCGTCGGCTCACTCGGCGTTCGCCGGCGGGAGCGTGCCGCTGCGGGCCGCGCGGCCGTACCAGAGGGCGCTCGACTTCGGCGTACGGGCGAGGGTCGCGTAGTCGACGTACACCGCGCCGAAGCGCTTGCTGTAGCCGTAGGCCCATTCGAAGTTGTCCATCAGGGACCACAGGTAGTAGCCGCGGACGTCCGCGCCCTCGGCGATGGCGCGGCGGACCGCGCGCAGGTGGCCGTGGAGGTAGGCGATCCGCTCCGGGTCGTGGACGCGGCCGTCGGAGTCGGGCTTGTCGTCGTAGGCGGCGCCGTTCTCGGTGATGTAGATCGGCAGGCCCGGGGCCTCCTTCGTGTAGCGCATGATCAGGTCGTGCAGGCCGGTCGGGTCGATCGACCAGCCCATCTCCGTACGCTCGCCCGGCGACTGGTGGAAGAGGACCTCGTCCGCCGCCGGCCACGGCGAGAAGTCGCTCGCGCCGTGGCCGTCGGCGCGCGGGCCGCTCGGCTGCTCCTCGGCCGCCGAGACCAGCGTCGGGGTGTAGTAGTTGAGGCCCAGCGCGTCCAGCGGCTGGTTGATCAGCGCGAGGTCGCCGTCCAGGACGTACGCCCAGTCCGTGATCGACGAGGTGGCGGTGAGCAGGGTCTGCGGGTAGGCGCCGTGCAGCATCGGGCCGTGGAAGACGCCGTTGGCGAGGTCGTCGATCTTCTGGACCGCCGCCAGGTCCTCCGGGGACGGTGAAAGCGGCCTCACCACCGACGAGTTGAGGCTCACCGCGACCGTGTTGCGGGCAGGCATCGCCGCGCGCAGGGCCGACGTACCCAGCCCGTGCGCCAGGTTGAGGTGATGGGCGGCGCGGAGGGAGGCGAGGGGGTCCGTGCGGCCGGGGGCGTGCACACCCGAGCCGTAGCCCAGGAACGCGCTGCACCAGGGCTCGTTGAGGGTGATCCACTGCTCGACTCGGTCGCCCAGTGCCTCGCCCATGATCTGGGCGTAGTCGGCGAACCGCAGCGCGGTCTCCCGCTCCGGCCAGCCGCCCGCGTCCTCCAGCTCCTGCGGGAGGTCCCAGTGGTAGAGGGTGACCGCCGGCTTGATGTCGTGGGCGAGGAGCTCGTCGACCAGACGCCGGTAGAAGTCCAGGCCGCGCTGGACCGCGGGCCCTCGTCCGGTCGGCTGGACCCGGGACCAGGAGACGGAGAAGCGGTACGCGGTCAGGCCGAGGTCGGCCATCAGCGCCACGTCGTCGCGGTAGCGGTGGTAGTGGTCGACAGCGATGTCACCGTGCTCGCCGCCGGCCGTCCTGCCCGGCGTATGGCTGAACGTGTCCCAGATCGAGGGGGTGCGGCCGTCCTCCCGCACCGCCCCCTCGATCTGGTACGCGGAGGTCGCTGCGCCCCAGAGGAAGGCGGGAGGAAAGGTCACCGGGGTAACGGGCTCAGTCATGGAAGCGCTCCCATAGGAGGTCGTGGAGACCGACGGGTAGGAGGAGAGGGAAGTGGGGGGATCGTGCGAGGGGGCCGAGGCGGCGGTGACCCGGCCCCCGAGAGTTCCCGTACGAAAGCTGCGAAGGCAACACGAGCTGCGAAAGCAACGAATGCAACGCATGCTGCGAAAGTCCTGCGCGGTCAGCCCTTCACCGCACCCTGCATGATCCCGCCCACGATCTGCTTGCCGAAGATCGCGAAGACGATCAGCAGCGGCAGCGTGCCGAGCAGCGCGCCCGCCATGATCAGGGACTGGTCGGGGGTGAAACCGCGCCCCAGACCCGCGACCGCCACCTGCACGGTCGGGCTGCCGGTCTGGGTCAGGACCAGGAACGGCCACAGGAAGTCGTTCCACGTCTGGACGAACATCAGCATGCCCAGGACGGCCATCGCGGGCCGCGCCGCCGGGAACACCACGTGCCAGACCACACGCCAACTGCTCGCGCCGTCCACCCGGGCCGCCTCGATGATCTCGTCCGGCAGCGCCTGGATCAGGTACTGCCGCATGAAGAACACCCCGAAGGCGTTCACCAGCGACGGCAGGATCACGGCCTGGAGCTGGTCGGTCCAGCCCAGCTCGGCGACCAGCATGTAGAGCGGGATGATCATGAGCTGGGGCGGCACCATCATCGTGCCGATCACGATCAGGATCAGCGCGCCCCGCCCTCTGAAGCGCAGCTTGGCGAAGGCGAACCCGGCGATCGTGGACAGGAACACGATGGTGATCGCCGAAGTCCCGGCCACCAGCGTGGTGTTGACCATCGCCTCGCCCATGTTGGCGTTTTCCCAGGCGAGTTCGAGCTTGTCGAACAGACCACCGCCGAACCAGAACGGCGGCGGGGTCTGCGCGAGCCGGTTGTTGTCGCGCGAGGCGGCGATCGCCGTCCACACCAGGGGGAACAGCGAGCCGATGGTGAACAGGACGAGGATGATGTACGCGATCGGTCCGGCGTGCATGTGCCCGCCGGCGCGCTTGGCCTTGGGGCGCCGCTGCCCGGGGGACGTGTCGTCCGGGGCGGGCGGTTTCGTCAGTGTCGTCGTCACGGCCGGTTCTCCTTAGCTACTGGCGCGCAGCCGGCGCGAGATGACGTAGTTGATGACTCCGATCACGATGAGGATCAGGAACATCGTCCAGGCGATGGCGGAGGCCCGGCCCAGGTGCAGGTTGACCCAGCCCTGCTCGTACAGATAGAGCCCGAGCGTCTGGAACTCGTGCTCGGGGCCGCCGGACGCCCCCTTGTTCGGGTCGAACAGCAGTGGCTCACCGAAGAGTTGGGTCGCACCGATGGTCGAGACGACCACGGTGAAGAGGATCGTGGGGCGCAGCGAGGGCAGCGTCACATGGATGAACTGCCGCCAGCGCGAGGCGCCGTCGAGGGCCGCGGACTCGTACAGGTCCTGCGGGATGGCCTGCATCGCGGCCAGGTAGATCAGCGTGTTGTAGCCGGTCCAGCGCCAGATGACGATGGTCGAGACGGCGAACTGCGAGGGCCACTTGTCGTTCTGCCAGTCGACGTTGTCGATGCCGACGGCGTTCAGCGCCCAGTTGATCATGCCGTAGTCGCGCCCGAAGAGCAGCACGAAGACGAGCGAGGCGGCGGCGATCGACGTCGCGTACGGCGCGAGCATCGCGACCCGGTAGAAGGTCGAAGCCCGCAACTTGTAGTTGAGGATGTGGGCCAGGCCCATCGCCATCAGCAGCTGCGGGACCGTCGAGATGATGCCGATCGTCAGGGTGTTCTGCGCCGCGTTCCAGAAGAACTCGTCGTCGAACAGGCGGGTGTAGTTGCGCAGCCCCACCCACTCCATGTCGTTGGGCGCCGTCAGCTCCACCGAGTGCAGCGAGGCCCAGCCCGTGTAGATCAGCGGGAAGAGGCCGAAGGCGAGGAAGAGCAGGAAGAACGGCGAGACGAACGCGTACGGGCTCCAGCGCAGGTCGCGCTGCCAACGGCGCGAGAGCCGGTCCCGGCGGCGCTTGTCCGCCTCGGGCGCGACGCCTGCGGGCGGACGGGCCGGGGCCGCGCCCCCCTCCTTCGCGGGGGGCGCGGCGGTGTCGTGCCGGGCGGTCATACCGGTCACTTCTCCAGGTTGTTGTCGATGGTCTTGGTGGCCGTTTCCCAGGCTTCCTTGGCCGACTTGCCCTTGGTCACCAGGATCACGCCGTTGTCGCTCAGACCCTGCATGATGATCTGGTCCTTCGGGCCGATGACCTGGACCGGAATCGCCTTGGCCGCCTCGCCGAAGATCGTGCCGATCGGGGCGTCACCCGTCATCTCGTTCTTCGCGCCGGTGACTTCGGGCAGGGTGTACGCGGCCGGCGTGCTCGGGAAGTTGCCCTGCACGCTGAAGAGCTTCGCCTGCTGCTCGGGCGCGGTCAGCCAGGTGATCAGCTTCGTCGCCTCCGCCACGTGCTTGCCGGACTTGGGCACGGTCAGGAAGGTACCGCCCCAGTTGCCGGCCTTGGGCGGCACGGCCACGTCCCACTTGCCCGAGGACTCCGGCTTCGACTTGCCCTTGATGGTGCCGAGCATCCACGGCGGGCAGGAGATCGCGGCGAACTTGCTGTTGGCGATCGTCGTGTCCCAGGCGGGCTGGAACTGCGTCTGCTTGCCGAGCAGCCCTTCCTCGGCGGCCTTGGCGGTCAGGTCGAAGCCGGTCTTGATGGCCGGGTTGGTCTTGTAGATGACCTCGCCGGAGGAGTCGTAGAACTTCTCGCTCTCACTGCCGAGGACGGCGTTCAGCAGACCGCCGGGCGAGTCCATGAAGGTGGTGCCCGCGGGTGCCTTCTCCTGGTAGTCCCGGCCGACGTCGACGAACTTCTCCCAGCTGCCCGCCCACAGTTTGCCCACCTCGTCGCGGTCGGTGGGCAGACCGGCCTGCTCGAAGAGGTCCTTGCGGTAGCAGATGGCCATCGGGCCGACGTCGGTGCCGAGTCCGATCGTCTGGCCGTCGTCGGTGGTGGCCTGCTTCCACTTCCAGTCCAGCCAGGTGCTCTCCTCCACGCCCGCGGCCTTGGACAGGTCCGTCAGCTTCGCGGCCTGGGTGTCTACGATCTCGGCGATGTTGGCGACTTCGACGGCCTGGACGTCCTGGAGGCCGCTGTTGGTGGCGAGGTGGTTGAGGAGCGGCGGGTAGTAGTTCTCGTTCCGCTCGATGACGTTCTCGGCGATCTTGATCTTCGGGTTGAGCTTCTCGTACTCGGCGTAGAGACCGGCCTCCTTGAAGCCCATGGTGCCGAAGAGACCAAGAGTGATGGTGGTCCTGTCGCCGGCGCCCGACGACGAACTGCCGTTGTCGTCGCCGCCGTCGTCGGCACAGCCGGCCAGCAGCCCGGCGCCCAGCGATGCTACGGCCGCGAGGACGACCGCCCTGTTGCGGGCGGATCGGGTACGTGCTCGCATTGCGTCCTCCTGTTGCCCTGACGTGCCGACCCCCCGGCCAACTGCATTGTTGGGCCCGTTAGTTCGTCTTGAATCGTCGCTGCGGCTCGGGCGGGGAACGTGCGGGATGTGTATGTGTCAGGTACCGTGGGAGCGCTCCCATCGGTGATGTGTTGAAGGTTCGTCGGTCCGGGCGGGGGTGTCAAGGGTGGTGACGGGAGGAGCTGTCTTCAGTTATCTGCCTGTTAACTAACTCGGCGGACCGGTACGGAGGGGACGCGGACCGGTGAAGATCGGCCAGTACGGGTGCGGGTAGCGGGAGCCGGTACGGGAGCTGGTGCACGGGCGGGCCCGGTGGCCCCGAGGCGCCGCGCGGCCCCAGGTGCCCCTGGGGCGACCGGAGCCTCCCCGTCGGCGCCGACGGCACCGGCGGCCACTCCCGGACAGGACTGTTAGATTCCAGGCCAGAGCGATGACAGCGGAAGGGCGGAGCCAGATGGCAAGCCACGGAGCGCGGGGCCGCAGCGGTGGCCGGCCGACCTTGGAAGAGGTCGCCGCGCGCGCCGGAGTGGGCCGTGGCACGGTCTCCCGGGTGATCAACGGCTCCCCGAGGGTCAGCGACGCGACCCGCGCGGCGGTCGAGGCGGCGGTCGCGGAACTCGGCTACGTCCCGAACACGGCGGCCCGCGCCCTCGCGGCGAACCGCACGGACGCCATCGCGCTCGTCGTCCCCGAGCCGGAGACCCGCTTCTTCGCGGAACCGTACTTCTCGGACATGCTGCGTGGCGTCGGGGGTGCGATCTCGGACACGGAGATGCAGCTCCTGCTGATCTTCGCGGGCAGCGACAGAGAACGCCAGCGCCTGGCCCAGTACCTGGCCGCCCACCGCGTCGACGGCGTCCTCCTGGTCTCGGTCCACGCGGACGACCCGCTCCCCGACCTGCTGGCCCAGCTGGAGATCCCGGCGGTGATCAGCGGCCCGAGGTCGGCGGCGGAAACCCTGACATCGGTGGACTCGGACAACTACGGCGGAGGCCGTCAGGCAGCCGAACACCTTCTCTCCCGGGGCCGCCGCAAGATAGCCCACATCACGGGCCGCCTGGACGTGTACGGCGCCCAGCGCCGCGTCGACGGCTACCGCGAGGCCCTGGAGGCCGCAGGCCACGGGGTGGACGAGGCCCTGATCGAACCGGGCGACTTCACGGAGGAGGGCGGTCGCCGCGCCATGACCCGCCTCCTGGCCCGCTGCCCCGACCTGGACGCGGTCTTCGCGGGCTCGGACGTGACAGCGGCGGGCGCCCGCCAGGTCCTGCGCGAACAGGGCCGCCGTATACCCGACGACGTGGCCCTCGTCGGCTACGACGACTCGGCCATAGCCCGCCACATGGACCCGCCCCTGACGAGCGTCCGCCAGCCGATAGTGGAGATGGGCCGGGCGATGATCGACCTCCTCCTGGAGGAGGTCGCGGACCGCCGCCCGACGGCGTCCCGGGTACTGGAGCGACGCCGGTTGGTGCTGCCCACGGAGCTGATGACGCGTATGTCGTCCTGAGGGAGCACGGGGGCGGGGGCCGGGACACGACTAAGGGCTGACCCGTTCTCACGGACCAGCCCTTAATTCGAATCAGGGTGAGTGACGGGACTTGAACCCGCGGCATCCTGGACCACAACCAGGTGCTCTACCAGCTGAGCTACACCCACCATGACCGGGTGAGGAGTTCCGAGTGGTCTTCCTGACCGGCCGAGAAAAAGTGTACAGGGTCAGAAGGGGTGCTCGCGCCCGGCTTTCTCGGGGCTGTCGAAGGGCTGTCGTACGGGCTGCTGCGAAGTCTGTTGTGCAGGCTGCTGTACGGGTTACCGCGCTGCGGGCAACACGTGCTTCGCCGCGATCGTGCGGGCCGTGTCCGAGTCCGGGCCGGGCTGCGGTACGAAGATCGCCTCGCGGTAGTAGCGCAGTTCGGCGATCGACTCGCGGATGTCGGCGAGGGCGCGGTGGTTGCCGTTCTTGTCCGGGCTGTTGAAGTACGCCCTCGGGAACCAGCGCCGGGCCAGCTCCTTCACCGAACTGACGTCCACGATCCGGTAGTGGAGGTACGCCTCCAGGGTGCCCATGTCGCGGAGCAGGAAGCCGCGGTCCGTGCCGACCGAGTTGCCGCACAGCGGGGCCTTGCCCGGTTCCTTGACGTGCTCGCGCACATACGCCAGGACCTGTGCCTCGGCGTCCGCCAGCGTCGTGCCGCCGGCCAGTTCGTCGAGGAGTCCGGACGTGGTGTGCATCTGCCGCACCACCTCCGGCATCGTCTCCAGCGCCGAGTCGGGCGGACGGATGACGATGTCCACCCCCTCGCCGAGTACGTTCAGCTCGGAGTCGGTGACCAGTGCGGCCACCTCGATGAGCGCGTCGTCCGACAGCGAGAGACCGGTCATCTCGCAGTCGATCCACACCATGCGATCGTTCATGCGTCTCACCTTACGGGGAGGCGGCACGGGGTGAACCCCACGGTGCAAGGGGTTCGCCCCCGCCGCCCCTACGGGCTGGGTATGTCAGCCCGTCCGGCGTTTGAGGACGAGGCCGTTCAGGCCGACAGGGGGGGGCTGGGGGCGCAGCCCCCAGGGATGGGAATGGGTAGGGGCGGCGGGGGCGAGAACATCGTGGTGAACGTGGGACGGGCCGGAACCCCACGCGCTGTGCACCTGGCCGCTGACGGCGGTGAGTACGCACGTGCCCTGGCTCCGGGTGCCGAGGGC
>NZ_JBSFMT010000063.1:0-66905 GCF_053599695.1 Streptomyces sp. NPDC000878
GCCCCCGCCGCCCCTACCCGTCCCATCCTCGGGGGCTCCGCCCCCGAACCCCCGCATCGCGCTGAACGCGCTCGTCCTCAAACGCCGGACGGGCTGGATGGTGCCGGCCTGGGCTGGAGGGTTGCGGTCGGGGCTTGATCTTTCAGCACCGGCCCGCATTTCCAGCCCGTCCGGCGATTGAGGACGAGGCCGTTCAGGCCGACAGCGGGGGTCTGGGGGCCCAGCCCCCCGGAACGGGATGGGACGGGTAGGGGCGGCGGGGGCGAAACAGACCCCCTACTCCCCCACCGCCGCCGTAGTCTTCAACGCCAGCCACAGCTCCATCCGCACATCCGGATCATCCAGCGACCGCCCCAGAATCTCCTCCACCCGCCGCATCCGGTACCGCAACGTATGACGATGCACCCCAAGATCCGCCGCAGCCGCATCCCACTGCCCGTGCCGCGACAGCCACGCCCGCAACGACGCCACCAGATCCCCCCGACCCGTCGCGTCATGCTCGTTCAGTGGACGCAGCAACCCGTCCGCGAACGCCCGCACCGCATCGTCCGCGAGCAACGGCACCACGGACCCTGCGGCCAGCTGCTCATGCCCGACCAGCACCCGCCCCCGCCGCCGGGCCACCGACAACGCCTGCTCGGCCTGCTTGTACGCGGCAGCCGCCGCGATCGGCCCCGCCGGCCCCGACATCCCCACCACAAGCTCGTCCTCGTCACGGGAGCCGACCGAGGAGGAACCCCCAGACGCAGAGCCCGAGGCCTCCGCCCGAGCCCCCTCCACCGCCGCCGCGAACTCCCCACAGGCCGCCTCCGCCGCACCCCCGTCCACCGCGAGCACGACCAGCCGCTCCCCCTCCGGCACCACCAGCACCGCCTCCCCGGCCCGCGCGGCGGCGGACTCCAGGCACTCGGCGAGGCCGCCCAGCGGGTCCCCATTGGTGTCGGCGGCGACGAGACCACCGGCCGTGGGCCTGCTCACCGCTCCCACAGTCCCGGCCGGCGCCCCCTGCCCCACCGGCGGGGACGCCGACTCGGCGACGACGATCCGGAACGGCGCGTCGAGCAGCTCGCCGTACAGCCCACCAGCGACGGCACGCGCGTGGTCGGGCTCGCCGGCCAGCAGCATCCGCAGCACAGCCGCCCCGATGCGCTGCTCGGCGGCTTGGAGGGACCGGGACCTCTCCGTCGTCAACGTCAGCAGCGCGATGGCCGAGTGCAGGGCGTACCGCTCCGCCGTACCCAGCGCCGCAGCGGTCCCCACCGCCAGCGCGGCGCGCGGACGCCGCCCGGTACCGAGGGAGTGCAGCTCGACCCGGTCCTGGTCCTCGCCCCCACCGTCCGCCCCCGCACCCACCACCGCACTGGCCGGCGCCGGCCGCTCCCGCAGCCGTTCCACGTCCGCCGTGAGCCGTGCCGCCCGCCGCCCGGCCCACTCGGGCGCGGTGGCGACGACGGCGCCCGAGGCGTCGTACAGCGCGGCCCAGCCGTCGACCTGGGAGGCGAGCGCGGCGAGCAGGCCCTCCGGGCCGTCGCTCAGCGCCTGCCGGGTCAGTTCCCGCTGCGCCGCGAATCCGGCCGTCACGGCCCGGTACTGGTCGGCGGCGATGGCGGCCGACACCGCCTTGCTGATGGCGAGGAAGGGCGTGCGGCACGGGACTTCGAGGAGCGGGAGCCCCTCGTGCTCCGCCGCTTCCACCAGCGCCTTGGGGATCTCCGCGTAGTTGACCCCGACGGCGAAGCCGAGCCCGACGACCCCCGCCCCGACCAGCCGCTTCACATAGCGCCGCATGGCCTCGGGGTCCTCGGCGTCCAGCTTGAGCGCGGTGATCAGGAGCAGCTCCCCGCCCTCCATGTAGGGGACGGGGTCGGCCAGTTCGCTGGCGTGCACCCAGCGCACGGGTACGTCCAGGCGGTCCCCGCCCGCCCGCACGGTCAGCCGGAGCGCGGAGTGGTGGAGGAGCGAGGCGAGCGTCGGGGGCATGGGGCCTTCAGATCTGTGTGGACGCCGTGAACTTTTGGCCGCCGCGTATGAACGGCCTGTGCCGATTCTGCCTCACCGTACGTACCGCCGTACCTCGCGCCCCATACCTACGGCTCAGCCCCGCAGATCCACCAGCAATGGCGGTGCGTGCTCGCCCTCGACCGTCGTGAGGGACAGCACCGCATGCCCCGGCGGCACCTCGTGCGCCAGTTCGGACGCCGACCAGCGCTCCCGTTCGACCGTACGTACGGTCACGGCGTCGGTCGTGACGGCCTTGCCGGTGACCAGCTTGCGCAGGGCGTGGATGGCGCGGGTCATCGGCTGGTCCGCGAAGACCGTGTGCTTGGCCACGTCCCGTGTCTCCACCCAGGCGGTGCCCCAGGCCTGGGCGAACCGGCCGCCGTCCCAGGTCGTCACGCCGGAGAACGCCATCCGGCAGCCGACGGCGCCGTACAGCGGCCCGTGCAGCGCCTCCGGGACGTCGCCGATGGTCCGCAGGGCGAGCACGACGCCCGCGTTCTGGGAGCGCATCCGCTGGATACGGCGTACCGAACCGGCGGTGACCGTCCCGGTCGCGTCGTCGAGGACCAGGCAGGCGAAGTGCGCGCGCCGTCCGTCGCGTACGACCGCGCTGAACTGGGCGAGGACGAGCCGCGTGATCAGCCGGGCGGCCTCCTCGTGACCGTGCTCCGGCAGATCGACGCGGACGCGCAGCGGATGCTGGGTGAGCGCGCGAAGCGAGAAGGGACGAGCTGCACCGCCCCCGCCGAAGAAGCCGTCGAAGACGGGCCGGTTGAGCAGCGCGAGCCGATCCGCGACAACACGGCCGACGTCCGCCGGGCTCGCCGACTGCCGGATGCGTACGTCGAGTTCGCGCCGCATGACGGTGAACTCGTCCCCCGCGAGGGCGTCCCGCAGGGCGGTCAGCGCGGCGGGGTCGCTCTCCAGCAGCTCCCGCAGCACCGGCAGGGCGGGGAAGCGGCCGTGCGCCGCCCGGTACGGGCCGAGCACCTGGGCGAGCGCGGTGGCGGCACTCTCGGTACCGACGGTGTCGAGGTCGCCCACCAAGGCCTCGGCGAGGAAGGCGGCGGCCTCGTCGGGGTCGTCGGAGTCGGCGTAGGGATCGAGGTCATGGACGGAGTCACGGTCCCCGATCCGTACGACGACATCGAACGCGGAGTCGGCGGCAACGGGCGTCCCCGGCGCGGAGACGGCCACGAAAGCGCACTGCCCGGTGAGCGCCCGCAGGGCCAGCGCCTCGGTCACGGGTTCGACGAGCTGCCGTGTCTTGCCCGCCCCGGACGGTCCGACCGCGAGCAACGACGTCCCGAGCACCGCGGGCCCGAGCGCGGCGCCGGCGCCGTGATAGACGAGCGGGGCACGCTCGGCCGCCACCCACCGCCCGATCCGCACCTGCCCCACGGACAGATCGTGCTGCGCGGTACGCCGGGCCAGGTCCCGCGCTCCGGAGGGATGGCTCCAGGCAGCCGCTCCCTGTCGCAGGACGGTGTCCCGAAAGCCCGCGAGCGACCCGTCCCGCCTCGCGACCGCCCACGCGTGCTCGACCCGGGCACAGTCCACGTCGTTCATACGACCGCCGATGACCTCGGCGGTGAGCACTTCGGCGGCCTCGTACTGACCGGCCTCGCGGAGGTCGGGCCACTGTTCGCGGGGCCGGTCGGCGGGCGCGGGCCCGGTGGGCCCGGCAGCGGCCTTACGAGCGGCGAGCCGCTCCTTGGCGTACGACCACCAGCCCCCGATCCGAGCGAACGGCCAAACGACAAGCAGGGTGATGACCGTGTACAGCCCGAACTTGAACGCGGTCGACCCGAACACATCGAACCCGCCGGAGATCAGGGCGACGAGGGCGAAGACGGCGTCGACGATCGGCAGGGCGTCCCAGCCGACGCCCGGAAAGGCGTGGGGAAACACGAAACTGAGCGTGACGAGAGCGCCGAGCAGTGCAAGCAGCGCCCGAGCGGGCTGTGGCCGGCGCGCGACGAAATGCCGGGCGATGTCGGGCCAACTACCGAGCCGCCCCATGGCATAGAGCAGCACAAGAAAGAAAACACCGTTGTAGACGAGGACGGCAGCGCTGCCCTCCCAGCCCTTGGGCGAGACGGTGCCGGGCCACCACCAGTCCTCCGGCGTGAACACCTTCAGCAGCACCGACTGGTAGGGCATGGCGCCCCGCCGCCAGAGCGACCACAGGAACAGCCCGACAACGAGCGGAACGAGTATCCCGACAACGGTGACCGGGGAGAGACGTTCCGCCGCCTGGGCCCCCTTGGGCAGCCGGTACCCGTACCGCCAGATCCCCGGCTCGGCCTCGGGCCGAGGCTCGTTGAGCCACTCGGCGACGGACGCCCGAGCGGGCACCCCCCGCTCGACGGGCCCCGGCACCCTCCCCGGCCGAGGCGGCACGGAGGGCACGTCCGGCGGCCCCGCCGGACGCGGCACAGGATTCGCATGCGTACCCCGCGCGTCCTGCGTCCCGTCGCTGTCCATCGCCTTGCCCCCTGACCAGCCTGACCAGCCGTTCCGGCCACCAACACTCAACAGCGGTCAATCTAACGCCCCCACAAGGGGAGTTCACCGCTTACAGGGCCGACCTCGCGGAGCGGACCTACACGTTCCGGATATCGTCGTCCCTTCTCGCAGGCCGCGGAAGACAAAACAGGGGGCTTCTCAGGTGACCCACCAGAACGACTCGGCGCACGGCGAGGGGGCTGTGGCGTGGGACGATCCCGCGACCCGGCGCGCGTGGCGGCGCCAGACGGGACGCGGTCTGCTGATCGTCGCCGTCTGCGCCGGGTACTGGACCCTGTTCGCCAACGCCACGGACGCGGTGCGGGGGCGACTGGTCTGGGTGACCGTGGCCTTCTTCCTCTTCACGGCGATACGCGTCCCCCTGGAACTGCTCGCCGAACTCCCGAACGCCTGGCGGGTTCGCCGCGTCCTGCGCGACCGTCCCTGGCACACCACCGTGAACCCACCGCACGGTGTCTCGGACCATCCGAAGGCCCAGGACGTGCGTCACGCATGGTTCGAGGTACCCGACCCCGCCGCGCCGGAGCGACGACTTGCGTTGGTCCTCTCCAGCACGCCGAGCTGGTGGAGGCGGCGTATGCGCGCGGAGGCCCCGGCGGAGCGCCGGGAACAGATCGCCGTCCTGTGGTGGTGCGGCGTCCCGGGCGAGCGACTCGTCGTCGCGGCCTCCCGCCGCACGGAGAAGGCCCCGCGCCACATGCGCGAGCAGTACCAGCGCAACCTCCTGGTCCCGACGGAGGACACCCCCCGGCCGGATGCCGCCGTCCCCACGCCCGGAGTGAGCGCGCTGTCCCACCCGCCCACGCGCCGCGCGATACGCCGCCGGACGCACGTCCTCGTCGTGGCGCTCCTCCTCATCTGGCCGGCCCTGGTGTGTCTCCAGATCGCCGAGGTGGTGGCGGACGAGGGCCACGACAGGATCGGCCTGTTCGCCCTGCCCCTGGTCCTCGAACTGACGCTCCTCCCCCTCCACATCGGCCTGATCGTGGCCGTCCGCCGGATGGCGGCGACGCTCACCGAGCACTCGTGGCGCCTGGTCGACTGCGAGATCCGCCGCCATGGCACGAATCAGCGGATCAGCGTCGGCGGCCTCACCCTGGCACTGGCCCCGCGGGTCCGCCTCGACCCGCGGGCCACCCGGCTGTGGATGGCCGGCCACCCGGACCGGCGCTGTCTGGTCTCCGAGCCCGGCGGCGCCCGCCCACTCCGGGCCGGCGCTATGTCCACCGCGGACAACCGAATCCCCTGACAACGCCCACATGGAGCATGCCCACCCCCCTCTCCCACCCCTAGCCTGCGGAGAAAGAAACGAAGCGTCCGAAATTCTCCGCCCGCGAACCCCACCCGGAAGCCCAGCCAGGAAACTCCGGTTCGCAAGATCACCAGGGAGCCCTCATGACCGCCCTTCCCGCCCTCCCCCAGGAGCGCCGCGTACTCACCGCCATCCCCGGTCCCAAGTCGCAGGAACTGCAGGCCCGGCGGCTCGCCGCCGTCGCGGGCGGGGTCGGGTCCGTGCTGCCCGTCTTCACCGTGCGTGCGGGCGGCGGGATCATCGAGGACGTCGACGGGAACCGGCTGATCGACTTCGGGTCCGGTATCGCCGTCACGTCGGTCGGTGCGAGCGCCGAGGCCGTCGTGCGCCGGGCCTCCGCCCAGCTCGCCGCCTTCACGCACACCTGTTTCATGGTCACGCCGTACGAGGGGTACGTCGAGGTCGCCGAGGCGCTCGCCGAGCTGACGCCGGGCGATCACGCCAAGAAGAGCGCCCTCTTCAACAGTGGCGCCGAGGCCGTCGAGAACGCCGTGAAGATCGCGCGGGCCTACACCAAGCGGCAGGCCGTGGTCGTGTTCGACCACGGGTACCACGGGCGGACCAACCTCACGATGGCCCTGACCTCGAAGAACATGCCGTACAAGCACGGCTTCGGGCCGTTCGCGCCCGAGGTGTACCGCGTGCCGGTGGCCTACGGCTACCGGTGGCCGACCGGGGCGGAGAACGCCGGGCCCGAGGCCGCCGCTCAGGCCATCGACCAGATCAGCAAGCAGGTCGGGGCCGAGAACGTGGCCGCGATCATCATCGAGCCCGTACTCGGCGAGGGCGGCTTCATCGAGCCCGCGAAGGGCTTCCTGCCGGCCGTTCGGCAGTTCGCCGCCGACAACGGCATCGTCTTCGTCGCCGACGAGATCCAGTCCGGGTTCTGCCGTACGGGACAGTGGTTCGCGTGCGAGGACGAGGGCATCGTGCCCGATCTGATCACCACCGCGAAGGGCATCGCGGGCGGGCTGCCGCTCGCCGCCGTCACCGGGCGCGCCGAGATCATGGACGCCGCGCACGCGGGCGGCCTGGGGGGAACGTACGGCGGCAACCCCGTCGCCTGTGCGGGCGCCCTCGGCTCGATCGAGACCATGAAGGAACTCGACCTCAACAGCAAGGCCAAGCGCATCGAGGCCGTCATGAAGGCCCGGCTTTCCGCCATGGCGGACAAGTTCGAGATCATCGGTGACATTCGCGGGCGCGGTGCCATGATCGCCATCGAGCTGGTCAAGGACCGCACCACCAAGGAGCCCCACCCGGAGGCGACCGCAGCTCTGGCCAAGGCCTGTCACCAAGAGGGTTTGGTGGTCCTTACCTGTGGCACCTACGGCAACGTCCTCCGCTTCCTGCCCCCGCTGGTGATCGGCGAGGACCTCCTCAACGAGGGCCTCGACATCATCGAGCAGGCCTTCACCAGCGTCTGACCCGTCCCCGGCTCCCGCCACCCCTCCGCACCACCCGTTCGTACCGGCCGACCGGCCCGGATTCCGCTTGTTTCCGGGCCCGTGCGGAGCCCGTGCGGACGCCGTCAGAGCGTGTGAAGAAGGTGTGCGGGGTGGATGGCGGGTCGCCGATCCGCCTGTTTCAAGCCCCTCCCCTGCCGTAGGTTCTATCCAGATGAGAGATACACCCCGCCCGCAGGAAACTGTGGGTGGCACCTGGTCGGGGCCTCCCCAGCTTCGATCCGGTCGTGCCCTCGCGCACACAACCGGAGCTTCCGGCTCCGGGTCTCCTCACCGATCGGACAGTGGCCCGCCCCAAACCCCCCGGGGCGGGCGACGATCCGATCTGATCGACCGGCCCGGTACTCTCCCCCCTGTTCCGGGCCGGTCGAACTCTCGGATTCTCCTCACTCTCCTGACCCTCGCGGTCCTCCTCTTCGCGCTGATCACCTGGCAGGTCGCCGTCCACGGCCCCCTCGCCCGCGCGGACGAACGCCTCAGCGACTCCCTGGTCCACCCGACCCGCGGCTGGGCGCTCCTCGCGGATCTCGGCGGCATCGCGGTCGCCGTTCCGGTCCTCCTCGTCGTCCTGGTGTACGTCGGACTGCGCGCGCGTCGGGCGGGTACGGAGCGCTGGTGGCGGGAACCGGTCGGCGCGGGCCTGCTGATGGCGGCCGTACCGGCGATCGTCGTACCGCTGAAGGAACTGGTCGCCCGCTCCGGGCCGCCGGTCATGGGCCCCGGCACCGGCTTCTACCCCTCCGGTCACACCGCGACGGCCGTCGTGGCCTACGGCTCCGCCACACTGCTCCTGCTGCCGTGGCTGCGCCGTACGTACGCCCGTCTGCTCGTCCTGGTCAGCTGCCTCGCCCTCAACGCGGCCGTCGCCGTCGGGCTGGTCGTCCGGGGTTTCCACTGGCCGCTGGACGTGGTGGCGAGCTGGTGCCTGTGCTCGGCGCTGCTGATCCTGCTGCGGCTCTTCGTCCTCCGCAGGCCGCCCGCACCCGCACCCTCACCCTGAGCCCGTCGGCGGCCAGGCCACCCTCCAGTGCGGCGCCAGCACATGCACCGGGGTGAACTCGGGCCCGGTGCCGCCCGGGTGGAAGGCCCGCATGGTGGTCTCGGCGGTCACCAAGAGGTCCCAGCTCATCGTGGCCCGCTGGTCGCCGCAGGTGACATCGGCGAGCAGCCGCCAGTCGACGCGTCCTCGGTCCGCCGTGTGCGGCGCGAGCACGATCCGCCGGGCCGTGCCCGAGGCGATCCGCAGCGGCAGCCCGAAATCCGGCACCACGGGTATGCCCTTCACGTCGAGCGCGGGGCGCACCAGCGGCGGAGTCTCGTCGAGGAACACCTCCGCGTCCGGCACCTGCATGGGCTGGTAGTTCTCCAGACCGCGCCGACGCGCCTCCGCCAGATCCTCGGCGAACGAGATGCTGGGACCGGGCTGCGGTACGAGGCTCACCCCGTTCGGCTTCATCGGGCTGCGGCCGGTCACCTCGGCGCGCAGAGCGTGCAGTACGAGGTCAGGGTCGCCGCTCGCCACCAGGTCGACGTACACGTTGTGGCCGGTGAGGGGGATGTGCAGGGGTTCCGGGCCGACGGTCGTGCTGGGGTCGAGCACGGCGAAGACATGGCTCAGCCCGCCGACCCGTATCTCGAAGTTCTCGGGGCGCGGGGGCTCCCCCGGATGCCCCGGAACCTGGTTCGGCCGCTTCCGCTCCCGTCCACGCCACCACTTCACGCCAGGTCCTCCCAGCTCAGGCCGCGCGGCGGCCGGGCCGCCGTGCGGAACGGGTGGCCCGCGAGGTCCACCCTGACCGTTCCGGTGCGCCGGCCGCACACCCAGTCCAGCTCCAACTCCCAGGCCACCTGCCAGCGTTCGGTCTCCGCGCGCAGTTCGAACGTCTCCGGGTCGTCCGGGCCGACCGTGTACGAGAACGTGGCCGGCGTGTCCTCGCCGCGCGGATCGAGCCGGGGCGGGTCCTCGTCGAGCAGCACGGTGTACGCGCGCACCGGCAGTATCCCCGCGTGCGGCGACAACTCCCCGCGCGGCGGCCTCCGTTCGATGACGACGACCCGAAGTCCCGCCAGGACGACGGTACGTTCCGTCGCCGTGACGTACAGCTTCACGGTGTGCCCGCTCGCCGGAATGACGCGGGGCGGCTCACCGGCTCCCGCGGGCACATGGACGTAGCTGGCGTCCGAGACACGGACGTGGAAGTCCACCGGGTCGCCGCGGGGTGTTCGGCGACGCTGGAGGCGGACCGTTTCCTCGACCAGCGCGGCGGTGACGACCGCGCCCAGGGCAGGGGCGAGCCAGCCCGGGGCCAGACCGGAGACCCACAGGACGACCGTCGTCACGGCGGCGACGGCGAGACCGGCCGCGACCGCGCGCCCTCGGGCACGGACACGCCTCACTCTGTCTCCGAGCGCCACGGCGGCTCCTGTCTCCGTCAATTACCCGGCTGTACCCAGCTGTTGACTGCATGACACACCTACGGCACCCCAACAGCACACACCTGTACGCCACATGGCCACGGTTCGCGTCGACCGCACGGACGGCCGACGAGAGCGTGGTCATGCGGTGACTACGAGAACCGCGCGGGCCTCGGCATCACCTGTCCTCGTCGGTCGCCAGACCCGCCGCCGCCTCGTGCATGGCCAGTTCGAGGAGTGCCGGGTCGGTGAGGGTGCCCGAGCCGTCCGGCGGGATCAGCCAACGGACGCCTCCCGTCGCGCGGTTGGGGTACGGCACGACGATCCACGTGCCGCGTCCCGCCGTACGCACCCCCGTCCCCAGCCACCGGGCCGCAGTGCCCGGCGGCACGAAGAACCCCATCCGGGAGTCGCCGAAGTCGACGAGCACCGGGCCGGGTTGGTCGATGACGCGGGTGAGGACGTCGAGGGTGGGGTAGCCGAGTTCGCCCGGCAGGATCAGTACGTCCCAGGCCTTGCCGGCGGGCAGCAGCGCGATCCCCAGGGGATTGCGCTCCCATTCCCACCGGCAGGCCTCGGGATCCGGAGCCACGGACGCCAGCCACTCGACCGCCGTTTTCGCCCCTGTCATGAGGGGTCCTCCCTTTCTCTGTGAACGCTGATCGCGTCACGAGGGAGAGAGAGGTTTCCCTGAAGCATTACGCGGGTTCCGCCAGGTTTCGGGAGTGAACCAGCTCATAGCCACTGAGCTGGGCGCAAGCGCCCCCTAAGGGGCGCGGGGAACTGCGCGACAAGCCCCCACGGGCCCGCACCCGACGAACAACCTGCTAACTGTCGAATCCCAACCCGAACCGATCCATCGCCCGAAGCCACAGATTCCGCCGCCCCCCATGCGCGTCCGCCCGCGCCAGCGACCACTTCGTCAACGCGATCCCCGTCCACGCGAACGGCTCCGGCGGAAACGGCAACGGCTTCTTGCGAACCATCTCCAACGACGTACGCTCCGTCCGCTCCCCCGCCAGCAGATCCAGCATCACGTCCGCACCGAAGCGCGTCGCACCGACACCGAGGCCGGTGAACCCCGCCGCATACGCCACACGCCCCCCGTGCGCGGTGCCGAAGAACGCCGAGAAGCGCGAGCAGGTGTCGATCGCGCCGCCCCACGCGTGGGTGAAGCGGACGCCCTCCAGCTGCGGGAAGCAGGTGAAGAAGTGGTCGGCCAGCTTGGCGTAGGTCTCCGGCCGGTCGTCGTACTCGGCGCGCACCCGGCCGCCGTACGGATAGATCGCGTCGTAACCGCCCCACAGGACGCGGTTGTCGGCGCTCAGCCGGAAGTAGTGGAACTGGTTGGCGCTGTCCCCGAGGCCCTGCCGCCCCCGCCAGCCGACCGAGGCGAGCTGCTCCTCGCTCAGGGGTTCGGTCATCAGCGCATAGTCGTAGACGGGGACGGTGTACGCCCGTACGCGCTTCACCAGACTCGGGAAGATGTTCGTCCCGAGCGCGATCCGCCGGGCGCGGACCGACCCGTAGGGGGTGCGTACGGCCATTCCGGCGCCGTACGGCCGCAGGGTCAGCGCCGGTGTGTGCTCGTACACGCGGACGCCCAGGCGCAGGCAGGCCCGCTTGAGCCCCCAGGCCAGTTTCGCCGGGTTGAGCATCGCGACGCCGGTGCGGTCGTGCAGGCCGGCCAGGAAGGTTGGGGACGCGACCTGGTCCCGTACCGCCTCCGTGTCCAGGAACTCGATGCCGGTCGCGAGGCCCTTGTCCGCCAACTCCTCGTACCAGGCGCGGAGTTCGGCCGCCTGGTGCGGCTCGGTGGCCACGTCGATCTCGCCGGTGCGTTCGAAGTCGCAGTCCAGGGAGTGGCGGGCCACCGCCTTCTCGATCTCGTCGAGGTTCTGCGCGCCCAGCTCCTGGAGGCGGTGGATCTCGTCCGGCCAGCGGGCGAGGCCGTTGGCCAGGCCGTGGGTGAGGGAGGCCGCGCAGAAGCCGCCGTTGCGGCCGGAGGCGGCCCAGCCCACCTCGCGGCCCTCGACGAGCACGACGTCCCGCTGCGGGTCGCGCTCCTTGGCGATCAGCGCGGTCCACAGCCCGCTGTAGCCGCCGCCCACCACAAGCAGATCGCAGCTCTCGCCGCCGGTCAGGGCGGGCTCGGGGTGCGGCTTGCCGGGGTCGTCCAGCCAGTAGGCGACCGGCTGGGCGTCCGAAAGAGATTTCGTCCAGCGATTTACGTTTCCATGGGTCATGGCGCTTGGGGCCATGATTCCAACTCCCTACGAATTCTTCTGCCTGTTTCGGCGGTTGCCGATGACCATTCCACTCAGCACTAGCAGTACGGCGACCAGGAACATGGCCGTACCGATGACATTGATCTGAACGGGCGTTCCGCGTTGTGCCGAGCCCCAGACGAACATGGGGAAGGTGACGGTCGAGCCCGCGTTGAAATTGGTGATGATGAAATCGTCGAAGGAGAGCGCGAAGGCGAGCAGCGCGCCCGCCGCGATCCCGGGGGCCGCGATGGGCAGGGTCACGCGTACGAAGGTCTGCACCGGGCCCGCGTAGAGGTCCCGGGCGGCCTCCTCCAGCCTCGGGTCCATCGACATCACGCGTGCCTTCACCGCGACGACGACGAAGCTGAGGCAGAACATGATGTGGGCGATCAGGATCGTCCAGAAGCCCAGCTGGGCGCCCAGGTTGAGGAACAGGGTGAGCAGCGAGGCCGCCATGACGACCTCGGGCATCGCCATGGGGAGGAAGATCATCGAGTTGACGGCGCCCCGCGCGCGGAAGCGGTACCGCACCAGCGCGAAGGCGATCATCGTGCCGAGGACGGTCGCCCCGACGGTCGCCCAGAAGGCGATCCGGAGGCTGAGGGAGAGCGAGCCGCACATGTCGGCGACCCCGCAGGGATCACGCCAGGCGTCCGTCGAGAACTGCTGCCACTCGTAGTTGAAGCGGCCCTTCGGCTTGTTGAAGGAGAACACCGTGACGACGACGTTCGGCAGGAGCAGATAGCCGAGTGTGATCAGTCCCGCGATGACGACGAAATGGCTCTTGAGCCAGCGCCCGATGGAATTCACGAAGGCCATTTAAACCAGGTCCTCCGTCCCGGACTTGCGGATGTAGAGGGTGACCATGATGAGGATCGCCGCCATGAGGATGAAGGAGAGGGCGGCGGCCGTCGGATAGTCGAGGATGCGCAGGAACTGCGTCTGGATGACGTTTCCGATCATGCGGGTGTCCGTCGAGCCGAGCAGATCGGCGTTGACGTAGTCGCCGCTCGCCGGGATGAAGGTGAGGAGCGTGCCGGAGACGACCCCGGGCATCGACAGCGGGAAGGTGACCTTGCGGAAGGTGGTGAAGGGCCTGGCGTACAGGTCGCCGGCCGCCTCGTGCAGCCGTCCGTCGATGCGTTCGAGCGAGGTGTAGAGGGGCAGGATCATGAACGGCAGGAAGTTGTACGTCAGACCGCAGACCACCGCGAGCGGCGTGGCCAGCACCCTGTCCCCGGCCGTGAAGCCGAGCCAGCTGGTGACGTCCAGGACGTGCAGCGAGTTGAGGGCGCCGACGACCGGGCCGCCGTCCGCGAGGATCGTCTTCCAGGCGAGCGTACGGATCAGGAAGCTGGTGAAGAACGGCGCGATGACCAGGATCATGATCAGGTTGCGCCAGCGCCCGGCACGGAACGCGATCAGGTAGGCGAGCGGATACCCCAGCACCAGGCAGAGGATCGTCGCGGCACCGGCGTACAGCACCGAGCGCAGGAACTGCGGCCAGTAGTCGGCCACGGCGTCCCAGTAGGTCGCGAAGTGCCAGGTGACCTTGTAGCCCTCCTCCAGGGAGCCCGTCTGCACGGACGTGGAGGCCTGGTAGACCATCGGCAGCGCGAAGAACACGAACAGCCAGAGAATGCCGGGCAGGAGCAGCCAGTACGGCGTCCAGCGGCCCCTCTTCCTCGGGGGCTTCTTGGCCGGCGCGGGCGCCAGGGGCGGCGCGTCGGGCGTCGCGGTGGCCATCAGACAACCGCCTCTTCGCCGACCGTCTCGACGCCTGCGTCTATGTCCTGGGCGGCGTCCAGCCCGAAGGTGTGGGCCGGGTTCCAGTGCAGGACGACATCGGCGCCGGGGGCGAGCCTGGCGTCGCGGTCGACGTTCTGGACGTACACCTCGAACTCGGGACAGACCGGGCTGTCGATGACGTACTGCGTGGAGACGCCGATGAAACTCGTGTCGGCAATCGTGCCGGTGATGCGGTTGCGGCCGGCCGGGATGTCGCCGGCGTCGTCCGCGTGCGTGAGGGTGATCTTCTCGGGGCGGACCCCGACGAGCACCTTGCCGCCGGTTCTGGTCGGCGCGGAACAGCGGGCCTCGGGGAGCAGGAGCTTGCCGCCGCCCGCCTTGAGGACGATCTCGTCGCCGCTCTTGGCGTCGACCTCGGCCTCGATGAGGTTGGAGGTGCCGAGGAAGTTCGCGACGAAGGTCGTCTGTGGGTTCTCGTAGAGGTCGGCGGGCGAGCCGAGCTGCTCCACGCGCCCCGCGTTCATCACGGCGACCGTGTCGGCCATCGTCATGGCCTCCTCCTGGTCGTGCGTGACATGGACGAAGGTGATGCCGACCTCGGTCTGGATGCGCTTCAGCTCCAGCTGCATCTGACGGCGCAGCTTGAGGTCGAGGGCGCCGAGCGGCTCGTCGAGGAGCAGCACCTTGGGGGTGTTGATCAGCGCACGGGCCACGGCGACGCGCTGCTGCTGGCCGCCGGAGAGCTGGTGCGGCTTCTTGCGCGCCTGCTCGCCCAGCTGGACGAGTTCCAGCATGTCCTCGACCTGCTTCTTCACCGACCTGATGCCGCGCCGGCGCAGACCGAAGGCGACGTTCTCGAAGATGTCGAGGTGCGGGAAAAGGGCGTACGACTGGAAGACGGTGTTCACCGGCCGCTTGTACGGCGGCAGGTTGGTGACCTCCTGCTCGCCGAGGTAGACGGTCCCGGAGGAAGGTTCCTCCAGCCCGGCGATCATCCGCAGGGTGGTCGTCTTGCCGCAGCCGGAGGCGCCGAGCAGAGCGAAGAACGAGCCCTGCGGGACGGTGAGGTCGAGGGGGTGTACGGCGGTGAAGGAGCCGTAGTTCTTGCTGATCCCGGAGAGACGGACGTCGCCGCCGTGTTCTGTGTCTGTGCTGGTCATGGTGTTGATCCCTGGGAGGTCGGAGGGGGTTTCGCACTGCCGTGCCGGGGCGCCTGACGTGTCCGCTACGCGCCGGTCAGCTTGGCGAACTTGCCCTCGTAGGCCGTCTCTTCCTTCTGGCTCAGCAAGCGGAAGGCGTGGGACTTCGCGGCCATCGCCGCGTCGGGGATGATCAGCGGGTTGTCCGCCGCCGACTTGTCGATCTTCGCGAGGTAGGGCTTCACTCCGTCGACGGGACACACGTAGTTGATGTAGGCGGCCAGTTCGGCGGCCGGTTCGGGCTCGTAGTAGTAGTCCATGAGCCGCTCGGCGTTCGTCTTGTGGCGCGCCTTGTTGGGGATCAGCATGTTGTCGCTGGACGTGATGTAGCCGCTGTCCGGGATGATGAAGTCGATGTCCGGGCTGTCCGCCTTGAGCTGGACGACGTCCCCGGCCCAGGCGATACAGGCCGCGAAGTCGCCCGAGGTCAGGTCGGCCGTGTAGTCGTTGCCGGAGAAGCGGCGGATCTGCCCCTTGTCGACGGCCTTCTGCAGGCGGGCGACCGCCGCGTCGTAGTCGTCGTCGGTGAAGTTCGCCGGGTCCTTGCCCATGTCGAGCAGGGTCATGCCGATGCTGTCGCGCATCTCGGAGAGGAACCCGACGCGCCCCTTGAGCTTGGGATTGTCGAGCATGTCGGAGACCGACTTCACCTCGACACCGTCGAGCGCCTTCTTGTTGTAGGCGATGACGGTCGAGATGCCCTGCCAGGGGTACGAGTAGGCGCGGCCCGGGTCCCAGTCGGGGGTGCGGAACTGCTCCGCCAGGTTCGCGAAGGCGTGCGGAAGGTTCGACGCGTCCAGTTTCTGGACCCAGCCGAGGCGGATCAGCCGGCCGGCCAGCCAGTCGGTGAGGACGATGATGTCGCGGCCGGTGTCCTGGCCCGCCGCGAGCTGCGGCTTGATCTTGCCGAAGAACTCGACGTTGTCGTTGATGTCCTCGGTGTACTTGACCTTGATGCCGGTCCTCTTGGTGAACGCGTCGAGCGTGGGGTGGTGCTTCTCGCTCTCGTCGACGTCCATGTACTCGGTCCAGTTGGAGAAGTTGACGGTCTTCTCCTTGGCCGAGTGGTCGTCCGCGGAGACGCCTCCCGCGGTCTTGCCGGCCGCGGGGATGCCGCAGCCGGTCAGCGCGCCGAGGCCGCCGGCCACCAGGGCGCCGCCCGCGGAGGCGCGCAGCAGGGACCGTCGGGTCAGGGCGGCCCTGCCGTTTCGGAAGCTGCGCCGCATGGCGGCCACCTGGGCCGGGGAAAGGCGGTCGGGCTCGTACTGCTCCATGCGCTGGTGCCCTTTCGGGAGGATGGTTCGGCCGCTGGTCGGTCGGCCTGTGTCCGGTCAGCGGTCCCCGAAGATCGTGCGGTGCCAGTCCTTTCGGGCAACCGCGGTGTTGTCGAACATGACGTGCTTGATCTGCGTGTACTCCTCGAACGAGTACGAGGACATGTCCTTGCCGTAGCCGGACGCCTTGTACCCGCCGTGGGGCATCTCGCTGATGATCGGAATGTGGTCGTTGACCCACACACTGCCCGCCTTGATCTCGCGGGTGGCGCGGTTCGCCCGGTAGACGTCGCGGCTCCAGGCGGAGGCGGCGAGACCGTAGGGCGTGTCGTTGGCGAGCCGGATGCCTTCGTCGTCGCTGTCGAAGGGGAGTACGACGAGAACGGGCCCGAAGATCTCGGACTGGACGATCTCGCTGTCCTGGGCGGCGTCGGCGACCAGGGTCGGCCGGTAGTAGGCGCCGTTCTTCAGCTCCCCCTGGGGAGCCTCGCCGCCGGTCACCACGCGCGCGTAGGCACGCGCCCGCTCGACGAAACCGGCGACCCGGTCGCGCTGCGCGTGGGAGATAAGCGGCCCGAGGTCGGTGCCCGGGGCGAACGGATCACCGAGCCGGACGCTGTCCATAAGGGCAGCCGTTTTCGCGACGAACTCCTCGTACAGCGGCCGTTGCACGTACGCGCGCGTGGCGGCCGTGCAGTCCTGCCCGGTGTTGATGAGGGAGCCCGCGACGGCGCCGTTGACAGCCGCGTCGAGATCGGCGTCGTCGAAGACGACGAAGGGTGCCTTGCCGCCCAGCTCCAGGTGGAGCCGCTTGACGGTGGCGGTGGCGACCTCGGCGACGCGCCTGCCGACGGCGGTGGACCCGGTGAAGGACGTCATGGCGACATCGGCATGCCCGACGAGATGCTCACCGGCTTCCAGTCCGGTCCCGGTGACGACGTTGACCACCCCGTCCGGAATCCCGGCCGCGGTGGCCGCCTCGGCGAAGAGGAGCGAGGTCAGCGGGGTCAGCTCGGCGGGCTTCAGCACGATCGTGTTGCCGGCCGCGATCGCCGGGAGGATCTTCCAGGCGGCCATCTGGAGGGGGTAGTTCCAGGGCGCGATGGAGCCGACGACACCGAGGGGCTCCCGGCGGACGTACGAGGTGTGGTCACCGGAGTACTCCCCGGCCGACTGCCCCTGGAGGTGCCGGGCGGCGCCGGCGAAGAACGCGGTGTTGTCGATCGTCCCCGGCACGTCGAACTCACGGGTCAGCTTGAGCGGCTTGCCGCACTGGAGGGACTCGGCGCGGGCGAATTCCTCGGCGCGCTCGGCGAGGACGGCGGCGAAGCGGTGCAGCGCGTCGGAACGCTCGCCCGGGGTGGCCCCGGCCCAGCCCGGGAAGGCCGCACGGGCCGCGGCGACGGCGGCGTCCACGTCGTCACGACCGGCCAGCTCGTACGTGTAGACCTCGTCGCCGGTGGCGGGGTCGACGACCGCGAACGTACGGCCGGAGGTGCCGTGGGTCAGCCGGCCCGCGATGTACTGCGCGCCGGCCGCGAGCCGCTCCTGCGCCGGGAAGCGATGGCCCGGATCGTGCATGTCGCTCTCCTCCGTCGCCCGCCCCGATCTGCGGGGGTCAACGTAGCTCCAGGTCGATTTGAGTGCCGATCCTGACAGAGTAAGTGGACTCCAACAAGGGATTCCGTTGTTGCCATTTGGTTACGCGACGGAATCTGTCGACCAGGTGTCGAGTCGAACGGGAAAAGGCGGGGCACGTTGTCAGTGGTGGCTGCCAGACTCGCACGCATGGGGAAAATCGCAGAGATCAACGCAAACGCGCCGAATCCGGATCATTCGGGGCAGATCACTTCGTTGGAGTCTCTGACCAGGGAAGTCCGTGCGGGGGACCGGGTCAAGTATCTGCACTTCTGGGGTCACCGGCCACGCCCGGACGGCCGCGTGGGAGCGAGCTGTCTCAGCCAGTGGTGGCCGGCCCCGTTCTCGGTGGCCGGGGTGGAGTACGCGACGGCGGAGCACTGGATGATGGCCGCCAAGGCCCGCCTGTTCGAGGACCCGGAGGCGGAGCACCGGGCCATCACGGCACCGAACCCGGCACTGGCGAAGAAGGCCGGCCGGCTCGTACGCGGCTTCGACGAGGCCATATGGGAGCGCGAGCGGTTCGGAATCGTGGTCGAGGGCAGCGCCCAAAAGTTCGCCGCACATCCCGCGCTACGGGAGTTCCTACTGGCCACGGGCGAGCGCGTCCTGGTGGAGGCAAGCCCGATGGACCGCGTGTGGGGCATCGGCCTCACGGCGGACGACGAGGCGGCCCAGGACCCCGAGCGCTGGCGGGGCCTGAACCTGCTGGGGTTCGCGCTGATGGCGGCGCGGGAGCAACTGCGGGGCTAGGAGCGCGCCCCAAAGGGGCGCGGGGCTGTGTCGATCTGCGGCTCCGCCGCGTGGGCGCGACCAGCCACGACGAACCCGCAGACAAAGACGGCCCCGAAGCCGCGCAGCCCTGCTCGCCCGGCCTACTGGTGGGGCTGCGCGGCCTGGGACAGAGACGTCGAGTAACCGTCGTCAAAGGTGCTCGCGTCACTGTCGTCGCCAAAGGCGATGACGATGACACCGAACGCCACAGCGATGACGATCCCGACCGCCCCGCAGATGATCCCGGCCAGCGCCTGCCCCGAGTTGGTCGCCTCACCCCGCCTGGCCTTCCCGCGCCCGATCACCCCGAAGATCACCGCGAGGATGCCCAGGATGATCGCCAGCGGCCACAGACAGAAGATGACGGCCGAGACGATGCCGACCACGAGCGCGGCCGTACCCATGCCGTTGCTCGGCTGGGGTGCCATGGGGGCCCAGCCGTAGCCGGGGCCACCACCGTAGGCCGGAGGGGGCGGGGCATACACGGGGCCGCCACCGCCGTATCCGGGCTGCTGCGGGTAGCCGTACACCGGTCCGGCCGGATAGGAGTGCGGGGCCTGTCCGGGACCGTCGGGGGCTATGGGCGGCGGGGGCACCGGCGCGGCGGGCTGGGCGTAGGAGCCGTGCGGGGTGGGAGGTGCGAAGGGGTTGTCCTGTGGGGTGCCCGCCACGGAACCGCCGGGCGGGGCGAAGGGGTTGGCCCAGGGCTGGGAGGGCTGGGGCGGGGTGACCGGGGCCGGCTGCCCGTAAGCACCAGGCTGGGGCGCGCCGGCCGCAGGCGTCGCGGGGACCGTCGGGTGGCCGTGGACGGAGGGGACCGGCGGGACCGTACCGCCGTCGTCCCAGAACTGCGTGGTGCCGGAACCGCCGGCGGCGGACCCGGAGCCCGGGGCGTCCTCGGCCGGCGGTGCCCAGGGATCGAACTCGGGAACGGAGTCCGTGGTGCCGCCGGAGGCCGACCCGGCCGGAGGCTTGTCCAGCGGGACCCGGGCAGGCGTGCCGCTCGCGGGGCTCTCGCTGACTGTCTCACCGGTCGCCGCGCCCTCGGAACTCGCCCCCTCCGAAGGGACGTTCTCCGGTGGGTGCGGCGGCTGCGCGGCGTCGGACATGCGTGGGGTCCCCTCGTTCGTGCGTTCCCGTCATGCTACGGCCCGGGATCACTGGGCGACGGGGGACCTCGGCATCCCCTCCCACCACTCCCCCGCCCGCCACTCTCCCCCGCGCCCTCCCCGCCCCGGGACGGAATCCCCCGGGCGTCTCCCCGTGGACCCGGCCTACGATGATCCCCGAGTCATCGATCAGCCGATCACCCGCGTCCCGCCGACCGTCGCATGTCCGGGGCGCCGTTCCCGGGGAGGAACCCTTGACCGACAACCACCAGCGCTCCGCGGCAGGCGTCCCTGACCCGCACGCCTTCATCGCCGGGCTGCCCAAGGCCGAACTGCACGTCCATCACGTCGGCTCCGCCTCCCCGCGGATCGTGTCGGAGCTGGCCGCGCGCCACCCCGACTCCAAGGTCCCCACCGACCTCGAAGCCCTGGCCGACTACTTCACGTTCACGGACTTCGCCCACTTCATCCAGGTGTACCTGTCCGTCGTGGACCTCATCCGGACCCCGGAGGACGTGCGGCTGCTGACCTACGAGGTGGCCCGCGACCTGGCCCGGCAGCAGGTCCGGTACGCCGAGCTGACGATCACCCCGTTCTCCTCGACCCGGCGCGGCATCGACGAGCGCGCCTTCATGGACGCCATCGAGGACGCCCGCAAGTCGGCCGAGGCCGAGTTCGGGACCGTACTGCGCTGGTGCTTCGACATCCCCGGCGAGGCCGGGCTCGAAGCCGCCGAGGAGACCGCGCGACTCGCCACCGACGACCGGCTGCGCCCGGAGGGGCTGGTCTCGTTCGGGCTCGGCGGGCCCGAGATCGGCGTACCGAGACCGCAGTTCAAGCCGTACTTCGACCGGGCGATCGCCGCCGGGCTGCGCTCGGTGCCGCACGCGGGCGAGACCACAGGCCCGGAGACCGTCTGGGACGCGCTGAACCATCTGCGCGCAGAACGAATCGGGCACGGTACGAGTTCCGCGCAGGACGCCGAGCTGCTCGCGCACCTCGCCGAGCAGCGCATCGCCCTGGAGGTCTGCCCGACCTCCAACATCGCCACGCGCGCGGTCCGTACCCTCGACGAGCACCCGATCAAGGAGTTCGTGCGGGCCGGCGTCCTTGTCACGATCAACTCCGACGACCCGCCGATGTTCGGCACCGACCTCAACAACGAGTACGCGGTCGCCGCCCGGCTGCTCGACCTCGACGAGTGGGGACTCGCCGACCTCGCCAAGAACGCCGTCGAGGCCTCCTTCCTCGACCCGGCGGGCAAGGCCGCGCTGGCCGCCGAGATCGACACGTACACCTCGGCGTGGCTCGCCCCCTGAGGAGCGCCGGGGAACACCACGGGCCCTGTCCCAGCACAATGGACCCATGCAGAACGTGACCGCCGTGGCTCATCGCGGCGACCCCTACAGCGTCCGTGAGAACACGCTCGCCTCCCTGCGTTCCGCGCTCGACAAGGGCGCGGACGCGGTCGAGTTCGACGTACGCCTCACCCGGGACGGCGTGCCCGTGCTGCTGCACGACGCGACGCTCAAGCGGCTGTGGGAGCGGGACCGGCCGCTGGCCGCGCTGTCGGCGGCCGAGGTGCGCGGGCTGACGGAGGGCGGGGTGCCGACGCTCGCGGAGGCGCTGGCCGTGACCGAGGGCAGCCGGGTGATGATCGATCTGCCGGGGTCGCCCGACGCGCGGGCGGTACGGCGGGTGGTGGACGTGGTCCGGGAGTGCGCGGCGGCGGACCGCGTGTACTACTGCTCGGACGCCCCGGCGATGCTCGCCGTGCGCGCGGCCGACCCGTCCGCCGAGATCGCCCTGACCTGGAAGACCCTCGCACCGCCGCGGCCGGCCCTGCTGGCGGCGGTACGCCCGCGCTGGCTCAACCACCGCTTCGCGCTCGTCGACCGGAGCCTCACGGCACGGGTGCACCGGGACGGCTACCTGCTGTCGGTGTGGACCCCGGACACCCGCCGCTCCATGCGGCGACTGCTCGACGTGGGCGTCGACTCGATCACCACGAACCGCATCGACACGTTGTGCGCGCTGCGCAAGGGCTGACGAACCCTCCTGTCAGGCGGGCCCGCCCGCGAACTCCCGTGGCGGCGTGATCGCCTGAGCATCCGCCCCCTCCCCCACCCACAGCCCGATCAGCAGCGCCGCCGTCGCCTCCAGCAGGGCCGCCCGGTCCAGGCTTCCGGCGCTCAGCGGCTCGCAGCCCAGGTCGCGGACGAGCTGTCGTACGACGGACAGCGCGTGTTCGTCGTCGCCGGCAAGGGGGACGGCGAGGGGGCGGCCGTCGAAGACCGGCGGGGTCAGACGCCAGACGTCCTCGTGGCAGAGGTTGAAGGCCTTGACCACGTGGGCGGCGGGGGCGGCGGACGCGATGCGCCGGGCCGCCGAGGGGCCGTCCGCCGTCAGCAGGACGAAGCCCGGACCCACCGGATTGGTGCAGTCGATCAACACCCGCCCGCGCAACGGGACTTCGAGCGCGGCGACCGTCTCCGCCGCCAACGGGTAGGGCAGCGCGAGGAGTACGGCGTCGGTGCCGTGTTCCGCCGCCTGCAGCAAGTCGCCGCTGCCGACGGCACCGACGCGGTGGGCGAGCGCCGCCGCGCGTTCGGCGTTCCGGCCACCGACGAAGACCTCGTGACCGGCCCGCGCCCACTGCGTGCCCAGGGCGTCCGCCATTCCTCCCGTACCGAGGATTCCGATTCGCCGTGTCGTTCTCATGCTCGTTCTCATCTGCCTGACGGTAGAAGGCCGTTCGGGCACCATTCGGTACGTGGCCACCGACACCGAACCGCCCTTCCTCGCCGACTGCCGGGCGCGGCTCGCCTTCGATCTGCTGGGCAACACCTGGAACGCGGTGGTGGTGTGGGCGCTGCGCCACGAGCCCGTGCGCCATGGGGAGTTGAGGGACCGGATCGGCGGCATCAGCCAGAAGGTGCTGACCGAGACGCTGCGGCGGCTGGAGTTCAACGGGCTCGTCCGACGGCGGGCGTACGACGGCTCGCCACCGCGCGTGGAGTACGAACTCACCGGCCTGGGACGGTCGTTGCTCGCCCCGGTCGAGGCCTTCGGCGTGTGGGCCTTCGAGCACGGTGACGAGGTCATGGAGGCACAGGAGAACTACACGCGGGACGCCTGAGCGACGGTCGCCGGGTCGGTCGGGATGGACCGGGTGACGTACTGCGGAACCGGGGTGTCGTCCCCGCCGGTGTCGCGGACCAGGCCGTAGCGGGTGGCGCCTTCGGGGGGTCCGCTGGTCACGTCCTGCTCCACCTTGTCCCAGGTCGTGGGGAAGACGTTGAGGCCGTAGTCGGCGCCGCGTTCGTTGACGGTGAGGGTGACGCTGCCGTCGACGTAGAAGTACTCGTTCTGCCACATCTGCTGGGTGCCGGTGGGCAGGACGGTGTAGCCGGTGGTCGCGTTGCCCATGCCGGTGGCGGTGGTGTCGGTGGTGCTGACGCTGTCGTCCATGCGGCGGCCACCGCCCGAGGCCACGTGGAAGAGCTTGCCCTTCAGGGCGGTCCAGGTCGGCATGACCAGGCTGCCGGACCGGTACTGCGGTGAGATCTGCCAGCGGACGAGGACATAGCCCTTGCCGGTGAGCGTCACGCTGTCCCCGCGATGGTTCATGGTGGCGTGCGCGCCGCCGGTGCTGGTGATCCCGGACTCGGTCCGGTGCGGGAGGACGGCGGGCCGGGCGTTCGGGTCGGGGGCCGTGTCGACGGCGTCGACGACCGTGCCGTACGCGTCGGTCTTGGGCCGGGTCGCGGACGGGGAGGGCGAAGGAGTGGCCGAGGGCGAGGGTGAGGGGGACGCCGACGGGGACCGGGGCGGGGAGGCGGTGGGGGCCTCGGGCGACTGGGCGCGGGCCGTGGGAGCCGCGATGGCCGGCGGCGGGTCCTCCGGGGCCTGCGTCACGACGTACGCGCCCCCCGCGACGATCGTCGCCCCGGCGCTCAGGGCGACGGCCGGCTTGGCCAGGGCGCCGAGCACCTTGCCCGACCAGCCGACGGAAGCGGCGGCGGTGGCTGCTGCGGCCGTCTTGCCGCCGAAGGCCAGCGACAGGGTGAAGCCCACGGGGAGCGGGACGAGGGCGATGCCGACGAGGAGCCGTTCCGCCGGTACGACGACCGCCTCGCCGGGGCTCGCGCAGTACGCGCACCCCCTGATGTGCCGGGCCAGCCGCTTCCGCCAGACGGAGTCCGGGTCGCCGTCCCAGCGGGCGGTCAGTTCGCGCAGGTCGGGGCAGGCGCCGTCGAGCGCCCGGACGATTCCGCGCGAGGCCTCCAGGCGCTCCTTCATCCGCTGGACGCGTACGGCGGCGTGCTGCCGGCTGATACCGACGGCCGCCGCCAGCTCACGCCGGGTGAGTTCGCCCGCGACCTCCAGCCACCACAGCGACAGCAACTGCCGGTCCTCGTCGTCGAGCCAGCGCACCGCCTCCGCGACCTCGCGCCGCTGCCCCTCCAACTGGAGCCGCAGCACCGTGAGTTCGGCGAAGTCGGCGGCTCCGCCGGCGGTCTCGTCGCGCAGGGTGTCGGTCGTACGGCGGCGTGCGCGGTCCCGGATCTGGCGCATCGCGATCGCGACGAGCCACGACCGGAAGCTGTCGGGGTCGCGCAGCGAGCCGAGGTTGTCGACGGCCCGGAGCATGGTCTCCTGCACGACGTCGTCGACGTCCGCGTGACCGTTCAGGGCCCGGCCGACGATGTTGTAGACCAGCGGCAGCCAGCCCGCGACCAGCTCGTCCAGCGCCCGCCGGTCACCGGCCTGCGCCGCAGCGATGGTGGAACTCCACTGGCGCCCGTCCACGAAAGCCCTTTCTCGTACGTATGTGCACCTTACGTCGCCCTATTGCACACCAGCCCCACACCCCGGTGACACACCAGGTCGCCCGGGGAGACGGATCGGGGGCGCCTCCGATAACAGTTTTTTGCCTCCCGCAGAGGCGGGCCGGGACACGGCCCCTAGGTGCGATCCCCTACAACTTCCGTACGGGGTAACCCAGTTGGCCTCGGGCCGACACCGGGGTCGACGTCATCCTCGGTGACGATCCGCGCCACCCCTCATGGATCAAGGATGTGAACACCGACACCAGCCGCCTCCAGGAGCAGCCGATGACCACACGCACCCGCACCGCCTTACGCACCACAGCTCTCGCCACCGCCCTCACCCTCGCCCTGGCGGCCGGCCCGCTGGCCGCACCCGTGCTCGCCACCTCCGCGCCTGCGACCGCTACCACCACCACGACCGCGCACGTCAAGGGCCCCGACGCCAAGGCCCTGCGAGCCGCGATCGCCGGGCTGCCGAACGCGGACGCGACCGCCGCACTCGTACGGGTCGGTGGCAGAGGCCCGGACTGGCACGGCAGTGCGGGGGTGCACGACCTCGTGAGCGGGCGGGCGGCGGACCCGGACGGGCGTTTCCGGGCCGGGTCGACGACCAAGGTGGTCACGGCGGCGGTCGTGCTGCAGCTCGCGGCGGAGGGTCATGTGGACCTCGGCCGGCCGGCCCGGCACTATCTGCCGGACCTGATCCCGGCCGCGTACAAAGACGTGACCGTGCGCCAACTGCTCAACCACACCAGCGGAATTCCGGCCCCCGACTTCCCCGGCGACACCTTCGAGGAGGTGTACGCCCACCGCTTCGACATCCACACGGCCCGCGAGATGGTCGCCTCGGCCACCGCGAAGAAGCCCGAGTTCGCGCCGGGCACCGGGCAGCACTACCTCAACATCGGCTACACCGTCCTCGAGGTGCTGATCGAGCGGGTCACCGGGCACGCGTACGAGCGGGAGGCGGCCCGCCGGATCTTCGGGCCGCTGGGGATGCGGGACACGTATCTCCCGGGCACCGACCCGGAGATCAGGGGGCCGCACAACCACGGCTACCAGGCCGTGCCGCGCACGGACGGGACGACGGAACTGCGCGATGTGACGGTGTGGGGTGCCACGGACAGCGGGGCGGCGGGGGCCATGATCTCCACGACGGCGGACCTGGAGCGGCTGCTGACCGCCCTGTTCCGTGGCCGGGTCGTGCCCGAGCGGCAGCTGGCGGAGATGTTCACCCTGCCCGCCGGTGTCCCCGGGGCCACGATGAGCGCGGGCCTCCAGCGGCATGTCACCGACGACGGCACGGAGGTGTGGGGGAAGTCGGGCGGTCGCTGGGGCTACAACACGATCGTCGCCGCCACCCGCGACCTGTCCCGCACGCTCGTCTACTCGGTCAACTCGACCGACGCGAAGGGCTACGACATGAACCCCGTCGCCGCACGCATCATCGATGCCGCGTTCAGACGGTGACGGCCGCCGTGGCCGGGGGCGCCGGGCTGAGCGCCTCCAGCCGCTTGATCCGCTTCCGTACGGCGTACAGCGGGATCACCCCGAACACCCCGAACGAGATGTCGATGACCGTCCACCAGAAGGGGATTCCCCGGATCGGCCCGCAGATCAGCGCGAGCGGAACGATCCCGGCACAGGCGATCATCCCGAACTCGACGACCCAGATGTTGCGTACGGGGTCGCGGTAGGGCCCGTAGAAGGCAACCGCGATGACGAGGTGGGCGAAGGCGAGCCAGTCCGTGCCGTAGAGGACGAAGGGGTAACGCTCGTCGGTGGCGTCGAGACCGTCACGGACGCGCGCGACCCAGTCCATCAGCCCCGGCAGATGCTCGGGGACGGACAGGGCCCGCAACAGGCTCTCGGTCCAGCGCAGTTCGTGCACGAGGGGGAAGGCGGTGGCACCGCTGAGCACCAGACAGACGACGAAGAGGACCAACCAGGCGCGGATGCCCTTGAGAAGGGCGGCTCTGTCGCTCATGGAGGGAGCATACGCTTGAATTGAACACGTTCAAAAGAACTGCCACCGCGTGAAACCGGCCTGCCGTTCAGATCATGCAGATCATGCCGACGGGGGCACCAGGGCCGCGAATGCCTCGTCGAGGAGGGCGTCGAGGTCGGGGCCGCCGTCGGAGGAGGTCCAGTGGTCGACGGCGATGTTCAGGGCGTCCACCGCGGCGGCGGCACGCACCAGCGGGCGCAGTGCCGTGGGCCCGGACGAGCCGGCGCGCTCGGCGAGGGCCGCGGCGATGACGGGCCGCCAGCCGGCCTGCTTCTCCTGGCTGCGCGCGCACAGCGCGGGCGTCTCCATGATCAGACGGGACATCACCAGCGCACCGGCCGGATCCCGGCGATGGGGTTCCAGGACGACGGCGAGCGCGTGCCGCAGCGCCGTCCAGTCGTCCTCGTCGGCCGGGCGGGCGCGCAGCGCGTCGGCGATCGTCTCGCCCTGCGCGTCGACGGCACCGAGGACGGCGTCCTCCTTGGTCCCGAAGTAGCGCAGGAAGGTGGAGCGGGACACGCCTGCGGCAGCGGCCAGGTCATTGACGGTGACCTTGTCGAACCCCTCGGACCGGAACAGCTCGAAGGCCACCTGGGCCAGCTCCGCCCGTACGGCGGCCCGTGCGATGTCCCTCGTATTCGTGCGCACTGTTGCACTCACCCCCGATGACCTCCGGTCGCTCTTCTGACACCAAGTCTCGATCATACCCGGCCGTCGCCGACACTCCGAGTTCACCACATGCGTACCCCGAATCAATTCGGACGGGTGCGGCGAGAAAAGCGATTTGAAAACCCAGGAAAAGTGTGATCGAAGGCAGGCCGCACTCACCCGTGCCCACACCTCGACCGAAAAGGCAAATCGACGTCCGAGCAGATCAGGAGGCCTGTTGCACGGGATCCGGCGAGAATGTCAAGCGCGAGAATGACCACATCACATTCCCCCTCTTCCGTGGCCTCGCCGGAATGGAGGAGGTGCTACGGTCGCATTTCTCCATTCCCACGGATCAGCGGGCCGTTTCCCCATCCGAAGCTCTCGGGAATGCTGTCGCCCTCACACTCCCTCTGGAGTTCTCGCATGCCTTCCGACAGCGCGACTGTCACCCCCTCGGTCCACACCGGCGCGGATACCGGCGCCCCCGGTGGCCCACACCGTCTGGGGCTCGCCCTCGTCGTGATCGCCGCGGCCCAGCTGATGCTGATCCTCGACGCCACGATCACGAACATCGCCCTGCCCGCCATCCAGACAGAACTCGACGTGTCCGACGCGAACCTCGCCTGGATCGTCAACTCCTACGCCCTGGCCTTCGGCGGACTGCTGCTGCTCGGCGGCCGGGCCGGCGACCTCTACGGGCGGCGCCGGGTCTTCCAGATCGGCATCGCCGTCTTCACCGTGGCCTCCCTGCTCGGCGGCCTCGCCCAGAACGAGGGCGTGCTGATCCTCGCCCGCGTCCTCCAGGGCGTCGGCGCGGCACTCGCGGCGCCCAGCGCGCTGGCCCTGATCACCACCACGTTCCCCGCCGGCAAGGAACGCAACAAGGCCATGGGGGTCTACGCGGCCATGGCCGGCATCGGCGCCACCGTCGGCCTGCTCCTCGGCGGTGTGCTCACCGACACCCTGGACTGGCGCTGGGTGTTCTTCGTCAACATCCCCATCGGCGTGGCCGTCCTGGCCGGCACCCGGCTGCTCGTCGAGGCCGAACGCCACCCCGGCCGCCTGGACGTGCCCGGCGCGGTCACCGGCACCGGCGGTCTGATCTCCCTGGTGTACGGCATCACCCGCGGCGGCGAGCACGGCTGGACCAACGGCCTCACGCTGGCGTCCTTCGCGCTGGCCGCCGTACTGCTGGCCGTCTTCCTGGTGGGCCAGCGGCGCGCCGCGCACCCGATGATGCCCCTGCAACTGTTCAAGGACCGCACCCGGTCCGGCAGTTACGCCACGATGCTGTTCATCGGCGCCGGGATGATCGCCTTCTTCTACTTCCTCACCCTCTACATGCAGCTCATCCTCGGCTACAGCGCCGTGAAGACCGGCTTCGCCTATCTGCCCTTCAGTCTGGGCATGGGCATCGCGGCCGGCGTCAGCTCCAAGCTCGTCACGCATGTCGCTCCGCGCGTCGTGGCGGCGCCCGGGCTGCTGGTCGCCGGAGGGGGCATGTTCTGGTTCGCCGCCCTCACACCGGACTCCTCCTTCACGGCCCATCTCATGCCGGCGATGTTCGTCACCGCCCTCGGCCTGGGCATGAGCTTCGTCCCGATGACCCTCGGCGCGGTCCACGCCGTGGAGCACCACGAGACGGGCAGCGCCTCCGCACTGCTCAACACCGCCCAGCAGATCGGCGGCGCGCTCGGCCTCGCCGTCCTGTCGACGCTCTCCACCACGGCCGCCGACGACAGGCTCCCCGAGGCGGCCTCCTCCCTCTACCGGGGCCTGGCCACCCAGGACCACGCCCTGACCGCGAAGGCGGGCGAGGCCCTGACCCATGGCTACACCGTGGCCTTCGCCGCCGCGTCGGTCATGTTCCTGGCGGCCCTGGTGATCACCGCGACCGCCATCAACGCGAAGAAGCAGCAGCACGTCGAGGGCGCGGCCCCGGTCCACATGGGCTGACACCGGCCCGCATGGAGCGAGCCGGTCGGCCTTCGGGCCGACCGGCTTCATTCACCGTCCTCAACACGCCGAGGAAGGCCCGAGAAAGGCGCGAGGAAGGCCCGATGAAGAGCTACGCCTCGCCGGGAACCGCCGACGAAGTCGATCCGGTCAGTTGTGCGCCCAGCCAGGCGCGGCTGCGCTCCAGCAGCTCCCGGGCGAGGCGCGAGTCGGGAGCCCATGTCTCGAAACCGTGGGGAGCGCCGGGGACGAGGTCGAAGACGCAGTCCACGCCCGCGCCGCGCAGGCGGTCGGCGTAGGTGCGGCACTCGTCGGTGAACAGGTCGATGTCGCCCACGCTGATCCAGGCCGGTGGCAGTCCGCGCAGGTCGGCGCGGCGGGCCGCGACCGCGTAGTCGGGGGTGCGGAGGCCGCCGGGCTCGGTGCCGAGGTAGGCGCCCCAGCCGAACCGGTTCGCGGCGTTGTTCCACACCCGGTGCTGGACCTGGTCCAGTTCGCGGCGCGTGGCGGTGCGGTCGTCGGCCATCGGGGCGAACAGCCACTGCGCGACCGGCCGGGCACCGCCTGCGTCGTGCAGCCGTTGCACCAGGCAGGCGGCCAGCCCCGCACCGGCGCTGGCACCCCCGACGGCGACGCGTTCCCGGTCGATCCCCAGGGAACCGGCCGCCTTCGCCAACCACTCCCAGGCGGCGAAGGTGTCGTCGAGAGCGGCCGGGAAGGGGTGTTCAGGGGCGAGGCGGTAGTTCGCCGAGACGACGACGATGCCGAGGGCGTGGGCTGTCGCGGAGCAGAAGACCTCGTCCTGCAAGGCGTCGCCGATGACGTATCCACCGCCGTGCACCCACAGCAGTGCCGCCCCCGAACCACCGTCGGCCGGGGTGTACACACGCATGCCCTGGCCTTCGTCGACGATGTCGACGTCGACGCCCCGCACCGGCTCGCCCGGACTGTGCCGACGGGCCAGGGCGCGCACACCGCGCAACACCCACCTCGGGCGGAGCGGCAGTCGCGGCATCCGCGTGACGCCGCGGCGCAGTTCCGGGGCGACCAGGTCGAGCTTCATGGGCACTCTTCCATCTGGTAAATCGTATTACCATGGGTTCGCGGTAGCCTAACCAGCGGGCCCGAGACCGCACAAGACCCGGGACCCGGAGCGGAGTACACCCAAGAGGCCCGCCCACGGCCCGGCGCCCCGAGGAGCGAGCAAGTGAGCGAGTCCCCGCGACAGTCCGCGCGACCTTCCCCGCGCGTGACGGCCAAGGACGTCGCCCGAGCGAGCGGTGTCTCGCAGACGACGGTGAGCTTCGTCCTCAACGGCGCCGCCGGGCACGTCTCGCAGGAGACACGGGAACGGGTCCGGGAGGCCGCCCGCACCCTCGACTACGTCCCCAACGGTTCGGCGCAGGCGCTGCGCAAAGGGGCGTCCCGCATCGTCCTGCTCAACGTCGAAGGGGTGCCCACCGGCAGCGGCCTCGGCAGCTACATCCGCGGCCTCGACGCCGAACTCGCGTCGCACCAGCACGTACTCCTGGTGCTGCACGGCCACCTTTCCTCGCAGGCCCTTTCCGACGTGGCCCAGGCCGTCTCCGCGCGGGCCGTGATCGATCTCGGCGACGCCGGCCACGCGGACGCCCTCGCCACCGGCCTCGGGGCCTCCCTCACCGCGTTCTCCGCACAGGCCGACGTCCCGGTCCAGTACCTCGTCGAGCGGGGCCACCGACACATCGCCACCGTCCTGCCGGACACCGCCGAGCTCCAGACCCTGGCCGGTCTGCGCGAGCGCCTCATGTGGCAGGCCGCTCACACCGCGGGCCTGGCCGACTGCCCGACGCTCGTCCTCCCCGGTGACCCCGAGGCCGCCGGGCAACGGCTACGGACCTTCCGCGCCGAACACCCGGACGTCACCGCCCTCGCCGCCTACAACGACGACCTCGCCCTCGTGACGCTCGCCGCGATGCGCCACCTCGGCCTGCGGGCCCCGCAGGACCTCGCCGTCATCGGCTTCGACGACACCCCGCACGGGGCACTCTTCTCACCGGCGCTGACCACCGTACGGCTGGACGCGGAGTCCCTCGGCCGCATCGCCGCACGCCACGCACTGGGGCTGCCGACAGCTGGCCTCGCCCCCGAACCGGCGCGGGTGATCGTCCGACAGTCCGGATAGCGGCCCGGACGTCGTGGGCGGGCAGTCAGGGAGGGGCGACCGCGCCCGCCGACACCTGGGCCAGAGACAGAGCCAAGAGACAGAGCCATGCGCTGCGGGGCGACCGGCGAGGCTACAACCCCACGATCACGTTCCACCGCTTGGCGAACTCCACCCGCTCCTTCCCGGTGATGTCCCGGGCGATCGCGAGCCGCTTGCGCATGGCGGTGTCGGGGAAGATCAGCGGGTCCTCGGCGAGAGCGGCCGTGTCCTCGTCCTTCGAGGACGCCAGCACGTCCTGTGCGGCCGGTACCGGACAGACGTAGTTGACCCAGGCGGCCAGCTCGGCGGCGACCTCGGGCTGGTAGTAGTAGTCGATCAGCGCTTCCGCGTTCGCCTTGTGCCGCGCCAGATTCGGGATCATCAACGACTCCGCCCACAGCTCGGCGCCCTCCTCCGGGACGACGAAGCGGATGTCCGGGTCGTCCGCCTGAAGCTGGATCACGTCGCCCGAGTACGCCTGACAGGCGAGTACGTCGCCACTGGCCAGGTCCTTGATGTAGTCGTTGCCGGTGAAGCGCCGGATCTGCCCGCTGCGCACCCGCGCCGCGACCTGCTCGCAGACCAGCTCGAAGTCGTCCGCGGTCCACTTCGTGATGTCGACCCCGTTGCCCTGCATGAGCAGCGCGAACGCCTCGTCCAGCCCGGAGAGGAGCGTGACGCGCCCCTTGAGGTCGTCCGCCCAGAGGTCGGAGACGTGCCGGATCTCCCGCCCGACCCTGCGGCGGTTGTACGCGATACCGGTGATCCCCGACTGCCACGGCACGGTGAACTTACGTCCGGGGTCGAAGGCGGGTGAACTGAGCTGTGGATCAAGGTACTTGGTGACGTTCGGCTGCCGGGCACGGTCCATCTCCTGGACCCAGCCCAGCCGGACGAACCGCGCGCACATCCAGTCGCTGATGACGACGAGATCGCGGCCGATGCTCTGGTGGTTCATCAGGGCCGGGCTGATCTTCCCGAAGAACTCGTCGTTGTCGTTGATCTCCTCGACATAGTCGACGGTGATCCCCGTGCGCTTCTCGAACCCCTCCAGCGTGGGCCGCCGCGTCGTGTCCTCGTCGTCGGTGTCGATGTAGAGGGGCCAGTTCGCCCAGGTCAGCCGCTTGTCCCGGGCAGAGAGATCAGCCCCGGCCCGCTCCCCCGGGGCCACATAAGCGGCGGGCACACCACACCCGGCGAGCACCGCACCTCCGCCCACCGCGCCGATCGTACGCAGCACGGACCGGCGGGTGAGGGGCGCGGACACACGGGTCAATGGCACCCGGGCAGCATGCCCGGCACACGTACACCCAGGCAATCGACGCCGTGTCGAGATGTACGGGGCCTCAGCGACACCCTGTCGACCAAGGGGGGTGCGGATTCCGTTGGCAGCGGCGGAGACGCGCCCCCAAGGGGCGCGGGGAACTGCGCGACCAGCCACGACGAACCCGCACCCTCCCCCTCAGGAACCCCTCGTCAACACGCGGCCCCGAACGGAGACCTCCCGCCCGGGGCCGCGTGTCACAGAGAATCCCTAGCCGTCGAGCGACGTCATCACATGCTTGATCCGCGTGTAGTCCTCGAACCCGTACCCCGAGAGGTCCTTGCCGTAGCCGGACTTCTTGAAGCCGCCGTGGGGCATTTCCGCGACCAGCGGGATGTGGGTGTTGATCCACACGCAGCCGAAGTCCAGGACCTTGGACATCCGCATCGCCCGCGCGTGGTCCTTCGTCCACACGGACGAGGCGAGGGCGTAGTCCACGCCGTTGGCCCACTCCACGGCCTGCTTCTCGTCCGTGAAGGACTGGACGGTGATGACCGGGCCGAAGACCTCGTTCTGGATGATCTCGTCGTCCTGCTTCAGGCCCGACACGACGGTCGCGGCGTAGAAGTAGCCCTTCTCACCGACCCGGTGACCGCCCGCCTCGACCTTCGCGTGGGCGGGCAGCCGCTCGATGAACCCGGAGACCTGCTTGAGCTGGTTCGGGTTGTTGAGCGGCCCGTACAGCACGTCCTCGTCGTCCGGCTGCCCGGTCTTCGTCTCGGCGGCGGCCTTCGCGAGCGCGGCGACGAACTCGTCGTGGATGGACTCCTGGACGAGGACGCGCGTGGCCGCCGTACAGTCCTGGCCCGCGTTGAAGTAGCCCGCGACCGAGATGTCCTCGACGGCCTTGGCGATGTCCGTGTCCTCGAAGACGACGACCGGCGCCTTGCCGCCCAGCTCCAGGTGGACACGCTTGAGGTCCTTCGCCGCGGACTCGGCGACCTGCATACCGGCGCGCACGGAACCCGTGATCGACGCCATCGCCGGAGTCGGGTGCTCGACCATGAACCGGCCGGTGTCACGGTCACCGGTGATGACGTTGAAGACACCCTTGGGCAGGATCGCGCCGATGATCTCGGCGATGAGAACCGTGGACGCGGGCGTCGTGTCCGACGGCTTGAGCACCACCGTGTTGCCGGCCGCGAGAGCGGGGGCGAACTTCCATACGGCCATCATCATCGGGTAGTTCCAGGGCGCGACCTGCGCGCAGACCCCGATCGGCTCGCGCCGGACGATCGACGTCATCCCGTCCATGTACTCGCCGGCGGACCGCCCCTCCAGCATCCGGGCGGCACCCGCGAAGAAGCGGATCTGGTCCACCATCGGCGGGATCTCCTCGGACCGGGTGAGCCCGATCGGCTTGCCGGTGTTCTCCACCTCGGCCGCGATCAGGTCCTCGGCGCGCTCCTCGAACGCGTCCGCGATCTTCAGGAGGTACCTCTGCCGCCTGGCCGGCGTCTCGTCGCGCCAGGCGGGGAAAGCGGCGGCAGCCGCCGCCATGGCGGCGTCGACGTCCGGCTGCCCGGACAGCGGCGCGGTCGCGTACGCCTCGCCCGTCACGGGGTTGACCACCTCGGTGGTCCGCCCGTCGGCGGCGTCCCGGAACTCACCATCGATGTAGTTGCGCAGACGACGCAGCTCGGTGCTCACTGCCGGCCCTCCAGGTTCGGTGTCGATTGACTCGGGTCTCGACTGACTCAGGTGTCCATTGGGGACTCAGGTGTCCATTGGTTGAGACACCCACACCCACACCCACCCTAATCCGCAGCCCGACGTTTTCAACACCCTCACTCCCCCATTGGCTGCGAAATCCGCACGCTACTGGCTCATGAACAACGAATTACATCGATCGAGCCTTGCGAAACCGTCGACTCCTCGTGCACAGTGAGCCCGTGGCCAGTCGAAGCGCAGAGCACAAGGACGCACGCGAGCCCAGAACTCGTGAGTCCAGGAACGGCACCCCCCAGTTGGACGCCGTCTCCCTCGCCATCGTCGAACAGCTCCAGGAGGACGGCCGGCGGCCCTACGCGGCGATCGGCAAGGCGGTGGGCCTCTCAGAGGCTGCCGTGCGCCAGCGCGTCCAGAAGCTGCTCGACCAGGGCGTGATGCAGATCGTCGCCGTCACGGACCCGCTCACCGTGGGTTTCCGCAGGCAGGCGATGGTCGGCATCAATGTCGAGGGAGACACGGAGTCGGTGGCGGACGCGCTCACGGCCATGTCGGAAGTCGAGTACGTGGTGATGACCGCGGGCTCCTTCGACCTCCTCGCCGAGATCGTCTGCGAGGACGACGACCATCTGCTGGACGTCATCAACAAACGCATACGGGCCCTGCCCGGCGTGCGCTCCACCGAAAGCTTCGTCTACCTCAAGCTCAAGAAGCAGACCTACATGTGGGGAACCCGATAACCGTGACGACGACCGACAGCCACCACCCCAAGGACCTCAGCCGCACCGCGTACGACCACCTGTGGATGCACTTCACCCGCATGTCCTCGTACGAGAACGCCCCCGTTCCGACGATCGTCCGGGGCGAGGGCACGTACATCTACGACGACAAGGGCCGGCGCTACCTCGACGGCCTCGCGGGCCTGTTCGTGGTCCAGGCCGGACACGGCCGCGTCGAGCTCGCCGAGGCCGCCTTCAAGCAGGCGCAGGAGCTGGCGTTCTTCCCGGTGTGGTCGTACGCCCACCCGAAGGCGGTGGAGCTGGCGGAACGTTTGGCCAACTACGCGCCCGGCGACCTCAACAAGGTCTTCTTCACCACGGGCGGCGGCGAGGCCGTCGAGACCGCCTGGAAGCTCGCCAAGCAGTACTTCAAGCTGACCGGCAAGCCCACCAAGTACAAGGTCATCTCGCGTGCCGTCGCCTACCACGGCACCCCGCAGGGCGCCCTGTCCATCACCGGCCTGCCGGCCCTGAAGGCCCCCTTCGAGCCGCTCGTCCCCGGCGCCCACAAGGTCCCGAACACCAACATCTACCGCGCCCCGCTCTTCGGCGACGACCCGGAGGCGTACGGCCGCTGGGCCGCCGACCAGATCGAGCAGGAGATCCTCTTCGAGGGCGCGGACACGGTGGCCGCGGTCTTCCTGGAGCCGGTCCAGAACGCGGGCGGCTGCTTCCCGCCCCCGCCCGGCTACTTCCAGCGGGTCCGCGAGATCTGCGACCGCCACGACGTCCTGCTCGTCTCCGACGAGGTCATCTGCGCCTTCGGCCGTCTCGGCACGATGTTCGCGTGCGACAAGTTCGACTACGTCCCGGACATGATCACCTGCGCCAAGGGCATGACCTCGGGCTACTCCCCGATCGGCGCGTGCATCATCTCGGACCGCCTCGCGGAGCCCTTCTACAAGGGCGACAACACCTTCCTGCACGGCTACACCTTCGGCGGCCACCCGGTCTCGGCGGCGGTGGGTCTGGCCAACCTGGACCTGTTCGAGCGCGAGGGCCTCAACCAGCACGTCCTGGACAACGAGGGCGCGTTCCGCTCGACCCTGGAGAAGCTGTACGACCTGCCGATCGTCGGCGACGTCCGCGGCAACGGCTTCTTCTACGGCATCGAACTGGTGAAGGACAAGGCGACCAAGGAGTCCTTCGACGCGGAGGAGACGGAACGTATCCTCTACGGCTTCCTGTCCAAGGCCCTCTTCGAGAACGGCCTGTACTGCCGCGCCGACGACCGCGGCGACCCGGTCGTCCAGCTCGCCCCGCCGCTGATCTCCAACCAGGAGACGTTCGACGAGATCGAACAGATCCTGCGCGCGACACTGACGGAGGCGTGGACCAAGTTGTAGCCTCCGGCGGTTCAACAGCTCGTCACGGCCCGGGGTTGCACCCATACAAGTGAGAAGGGTGCACCCCGGGCCGCGTGCTGTCCGGGGTGCACGCCCAGGATCTTTAGCGTGCCTGGTAACCGATCGGCCCTGCTTTCGTTCCCCCGCACGGGGGACTGCAAGGCACAACGGACCAGAACGAGGTGTACGCGATGGTGGCCCCGCCGGACAACGACGTGCTCTGGGCACGCGCCCTGCACTTCCAGCACAACGACGGCTCGCCGGCGCTGAGCGGTGTCTCGCTCGGCGTCCGGGAGGGCGAGATCCTCGCCGTCAGCGGCCCGCGCGGCAGCGGCAAGACGACCCTGCTGCGCTGCCTCTCGGGCCTGGTACGACCGCTGCGGGGCGAGGTCTGGTTCAACAGCGTGCCCGTGCACACGATGGGCCCGGTCACCCGCGAACGGCTGCGCCGCGACCGGTTCGGCTGGATCGACCCGGCCCCCGTCCTCGTACCCGAACTGAACGTCTGGGAGAACGCGGCCCTGCCCCTCATGCTGCGCGGCACCAGCCGCCGACGCGCCAAGACTGCGGCCCTGGAGTGGCTGGAGCGCCTGGACATCGGCGAACTGGCCCGCAAACGCCCGTACGAACTGCGCCAGTCCGAACGCCAGCGCGTCTCGATCGCCCGGGCGCTGGCCCCGGCCCCCACGGTTCTCTTCGCGGACGAACCGACGGCACCCCTGTACCAGGCGGACCGCGCCCACGTCCTCAGAACCCTGACGACAGCGGCCCGCTCACACGGCATCACGGTGATCCTGGCGACCCACGACACGGCGACGGCATCCCTGGCGGACCGCACGGTCTCCCTCCTGGACGGCCGCCACGTGAACACCGTCCACCTGCCCCCGGTCACCGAGAGCGAGAACGGGGGCACTAGCCAGACCAGAGCTGGGAACGGGGCCGGCAGCGGGACCGGTGCCGGTGCCGGGACCGATGCGGAAGGTCGGGCCGCGTGCTCGCTCTCCGTCTAGCCCGCGGCTCCCAGTCGGCCGTCCAGCTGCGCCGTCTGCTGGTGGCAACGGCGTCGGCGGCCACGGGTTTCCTCCTCCTGGGCACCCTGGGGCACGCCCTCGTCCACCAGGACTCCGCCGGCGGCTCGGCCCTGCGGCTGGCCTGGTGCGTGGCCCCCATCGCGGCCACGGTCCACTTCGCGGTGACGGTGGCCCGCACGGACCCCGGCACGCGACCGCGCCCGGGCCTGTCCGCGATCGGCCTGGGCCCGGCCCGCCTGATGGCCGTCTCGGCCACGACAACGGCCCTGTCCTGCACCCTGGGTTCGATGGTGGCCCTCCTGTTCTTCCTCCACCTGCGAGGCGACCTGACGGGCATGCCCTTCGACGGCGCCGCGTCGGACTTCCTGGCCGCCAGCCACCCCCTCCCCCTCCCGGCAGCCCTGACCCTCCTGACCCTGGTACCGGCGGCGGCATCGATCTCGGTCGCACTGACCTTGCGCCCACGGGACACACGCCGCCGCGCACCAGCTGCGGGCACACCCGCCCAAGCCGCGCGCGCACGCACCCAAGCCGCAGGCACACCCGCCCAAGCTGCGGGCAGCAGTGCCGCTGGGGCGGCGCCCGTCCCACAGAGAGACGGCACCCCGCAAGCGCCGGGCAGCGCGACCAACCCCCCAGCCCCCACCCCGGGCACCCCTGAATCCCCGGCCCAGGACCCCGACCCCATCCCCACCGACCCGCACCCCCTCCCCACCCCCAACCCCACCCCCCGAGACCTCCCCTGGGGCATCGCGGTCCTCGCAGCCGGCCTCGCCGTAGAGGCGTACGCCAGCCGCGACACCCACACCCCCGGCCTCACCATCCCCGGCGGAGCCACCGGCAGCCCCGCCGCCGTACTCGCCGGCTGGACCCTCACCGCCCTGGGCCTCGCCCTCGCCGGCCCCGGCCTCACCCACCTCTGCGGACGCCTGCTCCAGGCCGTCCGCCCCGGCGCCCTCCGCCTCCTCGCCGGCCGCGTCCTCATGGCGGAGTCGACCCGCATCGGCCGCCCCCTGGGCGTCGTCTGCGCGGTGGCCTCGGGCGCGTACGCCATGGCCGCCCTGTACGACGCCGACGACCCGTCCCTCGGCCCCCTCACCGCCCTCGGCGCCCTGGTCGTGGCCGGCTGCACCGTCGCCACGCTCCTCACGGCCGCCGCCGAGGCCAGACACTCCCGCGCGGACACCACCGAGGCCCTGCTCCGCCTGGGCGCTCCGGCGACGACCCTGCGTACCGCCGCGGCCCTGCGCGCGGGAGCCCTCCTCGCCCTCTTCACCCCGCTGACCTTCCTGATCGCGGAGCTGGCGGCGCTACCGCTGACCACCTGAACCCCGTACAGAGCCCGTACGGAGCCCGTACGGAGCCGTCCAGAACAACTCGCACCGAAGACTCGTACGAAAAAATCCCGCACCCGCCGATGAGTTCCGCCCGACCCCCGGGTCTACCCCTCCGAACAGCACACATCCGAATGGGAGAGACTCCGATGACTTCGCCGACCTACCAGCAGATGATCTTCGTGAACCTGCCCGTGAACGACCTCGGTGCCTCGAAGAAGTTCTTCACGGAACTCGGCTACACGATCAACCCGCAGTTCAGCGACGACAACGCCGCGTCCATCGTGATCAGCGACACCATCGTCGCGATGCTGCTCACCAAGGCGTTCTACGCGACCTTCACCCAGAAGGAGATCGCGGACGCGACGAAGACCAGCGAGGTGCTGGTCGCGCTGAGCGCCGAGAGCCGCGAGAAGGTCGACGAGCTGGTCGACAAGGCGCTCGCCGCGGGTGGTTCCCCGGCCGGCCAGACGCAAGACCTCGGTTTCATGTACGGCCGCTCGTTCGACGACCTCGACGGCCACACCTGGGAGGTCGTGTGGATGGACCCGGCGGCTGTCCAGGGCTAGTCCGAGCACGTACACGGACCGTGCTTACATGGGCGGGTGCAGACGAGCCCCGCCCATGCGGCCCACCACGACGACCGTGAGATCGAGACGCTGGAGGAGTTCGACGCCGTGGTCTCGGCGCGCGGCACCCTCGCCGGATTCCGCGTCCAGGCAGTCGATCTGACGGACCGTACGAAGGAACTGCTGACCAGCGACACCGCGGGCGCCGTCTTCCTCGGCTGCCCGATGCGGCAGGACGCGGCGGCGAAGGTCCGCGCGGGCGGCGCTCTGGTCTTCCCGCCCGCCCCCGACCTGCCGTTCGACCCGTACCGCGGCCATCCCTACGCACCGGACGAGCTGTTCGCCGGGCTCGACAAGGGCTACGAGCGGACACCCGACGCCCTGGCGTACGCCTGGTTCCAGCGCACCAAGGCCGACGGCGACATCTTCGCGTCGATGCTGCGCTCCGTCCACGACGACTCCGTCACCGACGCCCTCGACGAACTCCTGCGCGGGACACAGGTGGTGGGGGTGATGGGCGGGCACGCGATGGCACGCGGGACCGAGGCGTACGCCGGTGCCGCGCGCCTGGGGCGTGAGCTGACGCGCGCCGGGTTCACGGTGGCCACGGGCGGCGGCCCGGGCGCGATGGAGGCGGCGAACCTCGGGGCGTACGCGGCGCCCTTCGAGGACGCCATGCTCGACGAGGCGTGCGAACTCCTCGCCGGGGCACCGTCGTTCACGCCCTCGATCACCGACTGGGCGCGCGCCGCGTTCGAGGTCCGTACCCGCTGGCCGCGCGGCGGCAATTCGGTCGGCATCCCGACCTGGTTCTACGGACACGAGCCGCCGAACGCCTTCGCCTCGCACATCGCCAAGTACTTCGCCAACGCCACCCGCGAGGACGGCCTGCTGGCCCGCTCGAACGCGGGGGTCGTCTTCCTGCCGGGCGCCGCCGGGACCGTACAGGAGATCTTCGACAACGCGACCCCGAACTACTACCAGTCGCGCGGCGAGCCCACGCCCATGGTGCTCGTGAACCGCGCCCACTGGACCGAGCGGCTGCCCGCCTGGCCGCTGCTCCGGTCACTCGCACGGGAGCGGGCGATGGAGGACCGAATTGCCCTGGTCGACCGGATCGAGGAGGCTCCGGAGGCCTTGAAACGTCTCGCTGGTTAACGGGTAGGCAAAACCAATCCCTGTAGCCCGCATACGGATTGACAGCCCTTATCCCGCGCTTATAAACCTGTGAGACTCCTGGGGGTGACGAGGTGATGAGGTCTCTTCACTCCCTCCACCCCCCTCAGTTGCGCATCCCGTGAAGGGCAATCGTGTCCATATCTCGCCGTACCGCACGTTCCGTGCGTTTTCTCGGTGTCGCCTCCGCCTCGGCCGCGCTCGCGCTGGGTGTCGCCGGCAACGCGTTCGCCTGCAACATCAGTGAGTTCTCCGCCGTCGCCAAGTGCGACGGCGAAAAGGGTGTCATCAGCGTCACCGACAAGGACCCGTCGGGCACCCCGGCCACGGTCACCGTGTACCTGGGCGACAAGGTCATCGGCTCCGAGGACGTCGTGGGCACCCGCGAGGGCGTCACCGTCGACTTCTCCGAGGACTGGGCGCCGAACACGACGTACCGCGTCCACGTCAAGGCCGGCAACCAGGTCGACGAGTACGTCAAGCCGGACGTGACCACCCCGGGCGACGCCTGCAAGACGGAGCCGACCCCGACGCCGACCCCGCCGGCCTCGGAGACCCCGGAGCCGTCCGAGCCCGCGACGCCGACCCCGTCGGCCTCGGAGCCCGAGGAGTCGGCCACCCCGACCCCGTCGGCCGACGAGAGCACCCCGGGTGCCCCCGCCAGCAGCGTTCCGACGCCCGCGGGCGGCAGCTCCAACCTCGCCGAGACCGGCGCCAGCTCGAACACCGGCGTGATCGCCGGTATCGCGGCTGCCCTGGTCGCCGTCGGCGGCGGCGCCGTCTTCTTGGGCATGCGCCGTCGTGGAGCGTCCAGCAACAGCTGACGTTCCGCAGCAGTACCTGTATCGGTATCAGTTGTACGTTGTGGCCCGCTCCTCGTCAGGGAGGCGGGCCACTCCGCTGTCGCGGAGGACAGCCTGTGGCCTGATCGTCAGTCGAAGGTGGCCCTCTCCAGCCAGAACTCCAACAGCTCCCGTTCGCCGAGGATCTCCAACTCCGGACTGTCCAGCGGGAGTCGACGGTAGAAGGCGAGCAGGACGTCGGTGAGGGGTCCGCGCAGAGCGACCGTAGCTTTCTCATGACCGCGACGCCACACAACACCACCTTCGGTGAGCTCGACGAGCCACTCGGCGTTCAACTCCGGTGCGGTGTCCGTGGCATGAAGATGAATGCTGCGCCCCACCCCCCGCAACTCCCTCGCCGCGTCGTGCGGATCGTTCCGCTGCACGAACTCGACGATCTGCAGCCACTCGTCGATCGCGTCGGCGGCGATGCCAGGCGCCACCTCGTACGGCAGCCCGGCGGCGAGGGTCGCGTCCGCGCGGTGGACGGTGATCTCGTGGGCCATCCGCCGCGCCCAGAACCCCGAGTTGAGGATCCCGGCCCACGCCCACACCTTGGTGTCCGGCCCGGCCTCACGCAACGCCCCGACAACCAACTCACCGGTCTCGGCAAGCCAGGCGTCGAGCGCACCGACATCGCCCCGCACCTCAGGCCCGCCACTCAGAGGAACGTCCTCCTCATCAACGTTCTCGTCGGCCCGCGTACGCACCAGCGTGTCCACCCACCGCAGAGCACCACCGGTGTGCCGCACCAACTGCTCCAACGACCAGTCGGGGCAGGTAGGCACAGTCGCGGCCAGATCGACACCGGAGGTCACGACAGCCCTCAACTGTCCAACCTGGTGGGCGATTTCATCGCAATAACGGTCATGTGCGAGAGTCGTCATACCTCGCACCCTAATGCCGCACCTTCAACCCGGGCCGGGTATTTTCCGCCCGGCACCATCCAGCCTGTCCGGCGTTTGAGGACGAGCGCGTTCAGCGCGATAGGGGGGTCTGGGGGCGCAGCCCCCAGGGATGGGACGGGTAGGGGCGGCGGGGGCGAGAAAAGCACCCCCACTCACCCGAGCACGACAGTCTCCGCCCCATCAAAGACCACCCCCACCACATCCCCCAGCCCAGGCGCCTCCCGCAACGCACACGCAGCCTCCACCCGAGGCACATCCCCGGACGCATCCTCAGGCTGAAGCCGCACAGCAACATGCGTACCCCGAAAGGTCCGCGCAGCCACAACACACCGCAGCCCCTCCTCGGCAGCCACCAACCGCACACCAGCAGGCCGCACAAGCACCATACGCACCCCCTGCAAGCTGCCCTCGGGCACCGGCACCTTCCCCCATGCCGTATCCGCGACCAGCCCACTCACCGTCGCCTCAACAACATTGTCGAACCCGAGAAACCGCGCCACGAACTCATCAACAGGCCGCTGCCACACCTCAAGAGGCGTACCGGACTGAGCGATCCGCCCATCACGCATCACCACCACCCGGTCGGCAAGAGCAAAGGCCTCACCCTGGTCATGGGTGACCGCAAGCACGGTGGTCCCCAACCGCCCGAAGAGTTCCCGGAGTTCGACAACAAGCCGCTCCCGCAGCGAACGGTCCAACTGACCCAGCGGCTCGTCGAGCATCAGCAGCCGAGGCCGGGGCGCAAGGGCCCGGGCAAGAGCCACCCGCTGCTGCTCCCCACCGGACAACGAGGCAACGGCCCGCCCCGCAGCCCCCGGCAACCCCACCAGCTCCAGCAACTCCCGCACACGCAGGCCCTGTTGCTCCTTGGACACGTGATGCATCCGCAACCCGAACCCGACATTGCCACCGACATCCCGCTGCGGGAACAGCTGATGGTCCTGGAACATCAGCCCGACCCCCCGCTTGTGCGCGGGCACCCCGGCAAGATCCCGCCCGTCGAGCAACACCCGCCCCGCGTCCAGCGACTGAAGCCCGGCAACCGCCCTCAGCAACGTCGACTTACCACTGCCGCTCGGCCCGAGCACACACACGATCTCGTGCTCGGCAACATCGAGGCCGACGCCATCCAGCACGGCCCGCGCCCCGAACCGAACGGTCGCTCCTTCAAGACTGAGCATGGCCATGGTCAGAACTCCCCCGTCCGATCGGTCCGCAGCCGCTCCAGCACCAACAGAGCCACCGCACACACCACCATCAAGATCGTCGAAAGGGCCATCGCCTGGCCGTAGTTGAGGTCACCCGGGCGACCCAGCAAGCGGGCCACGGCGACCGGCAGGGTCGGATTGTCGGGCCGCGCGATGAACACGGTCGCCCCGAACTCGCCCAGCGACACGGCGAACGCGAACCCCGCCGCGACCAGCAGCGCCCGCCGCACGATCGGCAGATCCACCTCGCGCCAGACCCGCCAGGGCGAGGCCCCGAGCACAGCAGCCGCCTCCCGCAACCGCCCGTCCACCGCCCGCAGCACCGGCAGCATGGTCCGCACCACGAACGGCACCCCGACCAGCGCCTGGGCAAGCGGTACGAGGATCCAGCTGCTGCGCAGATCGAGCGGCGGCTCGTCGAGCGCGATGAGGAACCCGAACCCGACGGTCACCGCCGACACCCCGAGCGGCAGCATCAACAGCGCGTCGAACCCTCGCACGATCCGCCCTGCATCGCGCCGCGTGAGCGCCACGGCGGCCAGCGACCCCACGACGACGGCGATACCGGTGGCGGCGAGGGCGTACTGGAGCGAGTTCCCGATGGCGGCGATCGGCGCGACGAGAAAGATCCCCGAGTCGTCGCTGGTGAGCGCCCTGTAGTACCCGAAACCCGCCCCACCAGGCGTATCGAACGACCGCTGCACAAGAACACCGAGCGGCAGCACGAGCAACAAGGCGATACTCGCCAGCACTCCACCCAACAGCGCCCACTGCCCCCGCCCGCGCGGCCGGCGTGAGGTGGTCTCCGGCGCCACGAGCCGCAGCGCGCTCTCCCGCCGCCGTACCGTCCCGGCGTGCACGGCGAGGATCGCGCCCACGGCCACGAATTGCACGATGGTCAGCACAGCGGCCGTACCGAGGTCGAAGATCTCCGAGGTCTGCCGGTAGATCTCCACTTCGAGGGTGGCGAAGGTCGGTCCGCCGAGGATCTGCACGACCCCGAAGGAGGTGAAGGTGAAGAGGAAGACCATGAGCACGGCGGCGGCGACGGCGGGCGCGAGAGCGGGCAGGGTGACCTGCCGCCAGGCCGCGAACCGCGATGCACCGAGCACCCGCGCGGCCTCCTCCTGGCGCGGGTCGAGCTGCGCCCAGAGCCCACCAACGGTCCTGACGACGACGGCGTAGTTGAAGAAGACATGCGCGAGCAGGATCGCCCACACGGTCGTGTCCAGCCGTACGCCCCACAGCTCGTCGAGCAGCCCGCCGCGTCCGACCAGCGCCAGGAACGCCGTACCGACGACGACGGTCGGCAGCACGAACGGCACGGTCACCACGGCCCGCAGAATCTGCTTGCCCCTGAAATCGAAGCGCGCGAAGACATACGCGCCCGGGAGCGCGATCAGCAGCGTGAGCACGGTGGACGCGAGCGCCTGCCAGGCGGTGAACCAGAGGACGTGCCGAATACCGGAGTCCCCCAGCACCTCCCCCACTTGCCCGAACCGCCATACCCCGTCGACGTGCAGACCGCGCGCGACGATCGCGGCGACGGGGTAGGCGAAGAAGAGCGCGAAGAAGACGACGGGCACCACGAGCAGGGCACCGCGCAGAACGGCACCCTTCCCGCGTCGGGCGGCCGGACCTGCCTCCGGGGCTACTTCAGTACGAGCGATGTCCACGACTTGACCCACTGGTCACGGTGTTCGGCGATCTTCGCGGGGGCCATGGTCTCGGGGTCCTTGGCCTGCGGCCCGTACTCGGTGAACTCGGCGGGCACCTGGGCGCCCTCCCGCACGGGGTACACGAACATGTTGAGCGGCATGTCCTCCTGGAAGGTCTTGCCGACCAGGAAGTCGAGCAGCGCCTTGCCGCCCTCGCTGTTCCGGGCGTTGCTCAGCAGCCCGGCGTACTCGACCTGCCGGAAGCAGGTGCCGGTCGCGACCCCGGTCGGGGCGGTGGCGGGCTTCGGGTCGGCGAAGATCACCTCGGCGGGCGGCGAGGAGGCGTACGAGACGACGAGCGGCCGGTCGCCCTTGGCCTTCTTGCCGCCGGCCGACCCGGAGAACTCCTCGTTGTAGGCCTGCTCCCACCCGTCGACGACCTTGACGCCGTTGGCCTGGAGCTTCTTCCAGTAGCCCTGCCAACCGTCGTCGCCGTACTTGGCGGCGCTGCCGAGCAGGAAGCCGAGCCCGGGCGAGGAGGTGGAGGCGTTCTCGGTGACGAGGAGATCCTTGTAGGCGGGCTTGATCAGATCGTCGAACGTCTCGGGCGGGGTCAGCTTGTGCTCGCTGAACCAGGCCTTGTCGTAGTTGACGCAGATGTCCCCGGTGTCGATCGGCGTGACCCGGTGCTTGTCGTCGTCCGTCCGGTACGCGGGCAGGATCGCGTCGGCGCCCTTCACCTCGTACGACTGGAAGAGCCCGTTGTCGAGCGCGCGGGAGAGGAGGGTGTTGTCGACGCCGAAGAAGACATCGCCCTGCGGGTTGTCCTTGGTCAGGATCGCCTTGTTGACGGCCTGCCCGGCGTCGCCGTCCTTGAGGACCTTGACGGTGTACCCGGACTGCTTCTCGAAGGCGGCGAGAACGCTCTTGGAGACGGCCCACGAGTCATGGCTGACGAGGGTGACGGTCTTGGAGCCCGTCGAACCGCTGCCGCCGTCCTCGGACCCGCACGCGGCCAGCGTGACGAGCCCCAGCCCGACGGCCACGGCTGTGACCTGCTTGGTGATGCCCACTGGATTTCTTCCTCCTGGGATGACCAGGAAGAGACGCGGCCCTGCCCGGGGCCTCATGGAGGGTTCCCGGGCAGGGCGCAACAGCAAGAGTGATGACCGAACTTCCTACCCAGAATGACCTGGGCGAGGTTCAGAGGGTCTGCGGCCCACCAATGTGATCTGGCTGCCGCACTCTCAGCGCTGTGGCGCTCCCCTGTCGGAATATGAAGATATGTAGGTACGACGTAAGACTACCGCTCGATCGCCGCAGACTACCGCTCGGTGGCCGCGAGCTGGCCACACGCCCCGTCGATCTCCTGCCCCCGGGTGTCCCGAACGGTGACGGGCACTCCGTGCGCGGCGATCGCCTCGACGAACGCCTTCTCGTCCTCGGGCCGCGAGGCGGTCCACTTGGACCCCGGAGTCGGGTTCAGCGGGATCAGGTTGACATGCACGGGCTTGCCCCGGAGCAGCCGCCCGAGGCGGTCACCGCGCCAGGCCTGGTCGTTGATGTCCCTGATCAGCGCGTACTCGATGGACAGCCGGCGCCCCGACTTGGCCGCGTACTCCCACCCGGCGTCGAGAACCTCCCGCACCTTCCACCGTGTGTTGACGGGTACGAGGGTGTCGCGCAGTTCGTCGTCGGGTGCGTGCAGGGAGATGGCGAGCCGGCACTTGAAGCCCTCGTCGGAGAACCGGTTGATGGCCGGCACCAGCCCGACGGTCGAGACGGTGATCCCCCGCTGCGACAGCCCGAGCCCGTCCGGCTCGGGGTCGGTCAGCGCACGGATGGCACCGACGACCCGCTTGTAGTTGGCGAGGGGCTCGCCCATGCCCATGAAAACGATGTTGGAGAGCCGCGCGGGGCCCCCGGGGATCTCCCCGTCCCGAAGCGCCCGCATCCCGTCCACGATCTGATGCACGATCTCGGCGGTGGACAGATTCCGGTCCAGCCCGGCCTGCCCGGTCGCGCAGAACGGGCAGTTCATCCCGCACCCCGCCTGCGAGCTGATGCACATGGTCACCCGGTCCGGGTACCGCATGAGCACCGACTCGACGAGCGTCCCGTCGACCATCCGCCACAGTGTCTTGCGGGTGGTCTCCTGGTCGGTCGACAGATGCCGGACGACCGTCATCAGCTCCGGAAGCAACGCCTCCTGGAGCTTGGCGCGCGAGGCGGCCGGGATGTTGGTCCACTCGGCCGGGTCGTGCGCGAACCGCGCGAAGTAGTGCTGCGAGAGCTGCTTGGCACGAAACGGCTTCTCACCGATCGCGGCAACGGCCTCTTTACGCTCGGCGGGCGTGAGATCGGCAAGATGCCGCGGCGGCTTCTGGGCTCCGCGCGGGGCGACGAATGTGAGTTCTCCGGGCTTAGGCATGGCTGTACCAGTGTCGCAGACATCCGGACAGCCCCTCGCCGCCCTGTGGACAACCTCAGGAGCAGGCACAGAATCCCAGGTCAGCGGGCCCCTACATACTCACCGCGGCGCCGCCGCCATCGCCCCCCGCAGTTCCGCCACCTCTCGCTCCAGCTCGCGGTAGTGGTCGCTGACCTTGCGTCGGGCCGTCGGTGTGACGTGGCCGCCGTCCAGTTCGGTCAGGCGGGCGCCCAGGGCGGTGAGGGCCGTCTGCCAGCCGTGCCAGCCGTCGGCGCCCTCAGTGGCGGCCAGCTCGTCCTGGGCGGCACGCAGGGCCGCGTGGGCCCCCTCCCGCAGCGGGACCAGGTCGGCGCGCAGCCGTTCGGTGCGCTCACGGAGATAGGCCAGGGACTCGCCGACCCCGGCGAACGTCTCCCCCAGCCCGGTCATCGACCCGGTGTGCTCCCCGAGCGCCGCCAGCCAAGGAGCGGCCACCTCGACGCCGTGCTCGGCCGCCTCGACGGTTGCCGTACGGATCTCCTGGTACTGCTGGGACACGCTATCCAGGTCGGCGAAGACGGTCACCGCGCCGAGCGTCTGCTCGCGGATGGTGTCCGAGGGCAGCCCGTCGCCCTGGTCGAGCAGCGCTTCGAGCCGCGCCAGCTCGCCCCGCACCTCCCGGCGCAGCTCCAGCAGGGCCTGATGCGCCGCGTCGGCCGCCTCGACGGGACCGGTGACAGCGGCCAGCCCCTCGGCCTGCCGCTGGCGTCTCGCACGACTACGCCCCCACATGCACGCCACCCCTTCCGGACACATCGACCACAGTGAAGTCGATCTTAGGTTCGAAAGGGGTGGTTTCAGGCCGACGTAGGTATTTCAAAGGAAACCCGGACCGTACTGGAACATTCCGACCGGACCCATCCCCGCCGTCGTCCTCGCCATCGTCCCCGCCATCGCCCTGCCCTCAGCCCACGAAGGCGACGAACAGCAGCCACACGACCGGAGCCGTCGGCAGCAGCGAGTCCAGCCGGTCCATGATGCCGCCGTGACCCGGCAGCAGCGTGCCCATGTCCTTGATGCCCAGGTCCCGCTTGATCATGGACTCGCCGAGGTCGCCGAGCGTGGCGCTGACCGCGACCGAGAGGCCGAGCAGCAGGCCCTGCCACCAGGTGCCCTCGTCGATCGCGAACTCCATCAGCAGCGCGCCCGCCGCCATCGCGAACACGACCGCCCCCAGCATGCCCTCGCGGGTCTTGCCGGGGCTGATGCGCGGAGCGAGCTTGTGCTTGCCGAAGCGCCAGCCGATCGCGTACGCGCCGGTGTCGCTGACGACGGTCAGCAGCAGGAACGTCATGACGCGCTGCGCCCCGTCGTCGGCGGTGAGCATCATCGCGACGAACGTGGCCAGGAACGGGACGTAGAAGGCCGCGAAGACGCCTGCCGTGACGTCCTTGAGGTAGCCCTCCGGTGGTTCCGTCATACGCCAGACCAGGACCGCGAGCGCGGTGAGCGCCATCGCGACCCACGCGCCCTCGGCACCCCGGACGTATCCGGAGACGACCATCGCGGCCCCGCCGAGCGCGAGCGGCACCAGGGGTGCCTTGATGCCCTTGCGCTCCTGGAGCCGGGACGTCAGCTCCCACAGGCCCACCACGACGGCGACGACTATCACGCCGACGAAGACGGCCTTGACGACGAACAGCGACGCGATGATGACCGCACCCAGCCCGAAAGCGACCCCTATGGCCGCGCCCAGGTCCCGGCCCGCGCTCTTCTTCTGCGGGGCGGGGGCGGGCTGGGCGGCGTCGTCGGGCGTGGGCATGTAATCCGGCTTCTGCGGCACCGTCCCGTGGGGCTGCGCCTGTGGCATCTCGTCGCGGAACAAGGGGCCGCCCGGCCGAGCGGCCCCCCGGTCGTCATCCTGGTCCCCGCCATGTTCGGGTACGTCGGGCACGATGGGCATGGGGCGAGTCTGCTGCGCGTGGTGCGCATCGTATGCGGGACCCGCCGGGGCAGCCCCCTGGACAGGCCCCCGGTCGGACGGCCCCCAGTACCCGGCGTGTGGCGGCGCCCCCCAGGAAGAGTCGTTCATCAGACTTCGAGAAGCTCCGCTTCCTTGTGCTTGAGGAGCTCGTCCACCTGCGCGACGTACTTCGCGGTGGTGTCGTCGAGTTCCTTCTCCGCGCGGCGGCCCTCGTCCTCGCCGACCTCGCCGTCCTTGACGAACTTGTCGATGGCGTCCTTGGCCTTGCGGCGGATGGACCGGATCGAGATCTTGGAGTCCTCGGCCTTGGTCCGGGCGACCTTGATGTAGTCCTTGCGGCGCTCCTGGGTGAGTTCGGGGAACACCACGCGGATGATGTTTCCGTCGTTGCTCGGGTTGACGCCGAGGTCGGAGTCGCGGATCGCCTGCTCGATGTTGCGCAGCGCGCTCTTGTCGAACGGGGTCACCACGGCCATGCGCGGTTCGGGCACGGAGAACGAGGCCAGCTGGTTGATCGGCGTCAGCGCGCCGTAGTAGTCGGCCACGATCTTGTTGAACATCGCCGGGTGCGCACGACCGGTGCGGATCGCGGCGAAGTCCTCCTTGGCGACCACGACGGCCTTCTCCATCTTCTCCTCGGCCTCGAGGAGGGTCTCTTCGATCACCACTTGCTCCTGCGTGTCTTGAGTAGGCCCGGCTGCTGTTCGGTCAGGGTCGGCGGCCGGCTGCGTCGCGTCTTCTTCCTGCACGGTTCCCGACCGGCAGGCCATTGTCCATCCCCCGCTCAGGGTCCGTCCCCGGGCAGGGCTGATCCCCGGTCAGTCCCGGCTGCCCTGTTCACCGACGAGAGTGCCGATCTTCTCACCCTTGACGGCTCGCGCGATATTGCCCTCGGCCAGAAGCTCGAAGACGAGGATCGGGAGCTTGTTGTCGCGGCACAGCGTGATCGCGGTCATGTCGGCGACCTTGAGGTCCCGGGTGATGACCTCGCCGTAGCCGAGCGAGTCGAACTTGACGGCTTCGGGGTTGGTCTTCGGGTCGGAGTCGTAGACCCCGTCCACGCCGTTCTTGCCCATCAGCAGCGCCTCGGCGTCGATCTCCAGGGCGCGCTGTGCGGCGGTCGTGTCGGTGGAGAAGTACGGCATGCCCATACCGGCGCCGAAGATGACCACACGGCCCTTCTCCAGGTGCCGTACGGCGCGCAGCGGGATGTACGGCTCGGCGACCTGCCCCATGGTGATGGCGGTCTGCACCCGGCTGTCGATGCCCTCCTTCTCCAGGAAGTCCTGGAGGGCGAGGCAGTTCATGACGGTGCCGAGCATGCCCATGTAGTCCGAGCGGGCCCGGTCCATGCCGCGCTGCTGGAGTTCCGCGCCGCGAAAGAAGTTGCCGCCGCCGAGGACCACGGCGATCTGGGACCCGTCGCGCACGACGGCCGCGATCTCGCGGGCAATCTTGTGCACCACGTCAGGGTCGACGCCCAGGCCCCCGCCACCGGAGAAGGCCTCTCCGGACAGCTTCAGCATGTACCGGCCGCGTACCTTGCCGTCGTCGCTCTTCTTGGCCTTGGTGGTCATGGAGATCTCGCCTCTTCACGTGTCACACATACGAAGAAGGCCACTGCCGGTGGGGTGTCGATCGCATCCCATGCTCGGCAATGGCCTCCTCGTCAGATCTGCTGTCGTCCGCCACGCGCGCGTGCGTGACGGCGTACGCGCGTGACTGCCGTCGACCCTATAGGCATGCCTGTGTGGGCCGCGCGTCGATCGCGGTACGGACTCAGATGCCGACCTTGATGCGCGTGAAGCGCTTCAGGGTGACACCGGCCTCGTCCAGGACCTTCTGGACGGACTTCTTGTTGTCCAGGGCGTACGGCTGGCCGAGCAGCGTGGCGTCCTTGAAGAAACCGTTGAGGCGACCCTCGACGATCTTCGGCAGGGCGGCCTCGGGCTTGCCCTCGGCGCGGGTGGTCTCCTCGGCGACACGGCGCTCGGTCTCGACGACCTCGGCCGGCACGTCCTCCTTGGAGAGGTACTTCGGCGCGAAGGCGGCGATGTGCTGCGCGATGCCCTTGGCAACCTCGGCGTTGGGCTTGTCCAGCTCGACGAGGACACCGATCTGCGGGGGCAGGTCGGGCATCGTGCGGTGCATGTACGCCAGTACGAAACCGTCCGCGAACTGCGCGAAGCGGTCCAGGACGATCTTCTCGCCCAGGTTGGCGTTGGCCTCGTCGACGTACGCCTGAACCGTCTTGCCGGGCTCGATCTCGGAGGCGAGCAGCGCCTCCAGGTCGGCCGGGGAGGTCTTGGCGACGTGCTCGGCGAGCGCGTTCGCGGCGGCCTGGAACTTGTCACCCTTGGCGACGAAGTCCGTCTCGCACTTCAGCTCGACGAGGACACCGGAGGTGTTGTCGTCGGCGATGATCGAGACGACCGCGCCGTTCTCGGCGGAACGGCCCTCGCGCTTGGCGACGCCCTTCTGGCCCTTGATGCGCAGGGCCTCTACGGCCTTGTCGACATCGCCCTCGGCCTCGTCCAGCGCCTTCTTGCAGTCCATCATGCCGGCGCCGGTGAGCTCACGGAGCTTCTTGACGTCGGCGGCGGTGTAGTTCGCCATGATTCTCGGAGTCTCTCTCGAAGTCTGAAAGATCTACGGATCGAAGGCGGGGGCCCGATGGAGGTGCCCCCGCCGTCAACAACCCGAAGGGGTGAGGGTCAGGCCTGCTCGGCGTCCGCGGCCGGAGCCTCGGCGACGGGAGCCTCGACGGGGGCCTCAGCGGCGACCTCGACCTCGGCCTCGGCAGCGGCCTCAGCCGGAGCCTCGGCAGCGGCCTCGGCGGGGGCCTCGACAGCGGCCTCAGCGGGGGCCTCGACAGCAGCGGCCTCAGCGGCGGGCGCCTCGGCGTCGTCGGCCTTCTTCTCGCCCTCGAGGAGGTCGCGCTCCCACTCGGCGAGGGGCTCGCCGGCGGCCTTCTCGCCCTTGTCACCGGTGTTGACGCCGGAACGGGAGATGAGGCCCTCGGCGACAGCGTCGGCGATCACGCGGGTGAGCAGGGTGACGGAGCGGATCGCGTCGTCGTTGCCCGGGATCTTGTAGTCGACCTCGTCGGGGTCGCAGTTGGTGTCGAGGATGGCGACGACCGGAATGTTGAGCTTCCGGGCCTCACCGACCGCGATGTGCTCCTTCTTGGTGTCCACGATCCAGACGGCGCTGGGCACCTTGGACATCTCGCGGATACCACCGAGGGTCTTCTCCAGCTTGGCCTTCTCGCGCGAGAGCACGAGAAGCTCCTTCTTGGTCAGACCGGACGCGGCGACGTCCTCGAAGTCGATCTGCTCAAGCTCCTTGAGGCGCTGCAGACGCTTGTAGACGGTCGAGAAGTTGGTGAGCATGCCGCCCAGCCAGCGCTGGTTGACGTAGGGCATGCCGACGCGGGTCGCCTGCTCGGCGATCGCCTCCTGCGCCTGCTTCTTCGTGCCGACGAACATGACCGTGCCGCCGTGGGCGACGGTCTCCTTGACGAACTCGTAGGCGCGGTCGATGTACGACAGCGACTGGAGCAGGTCGATGATGTAGATGCCGTTGCGCTCCGTGAAGATGAACCGCTTCATCTTCGGGTTCCAACGACGGGTCTGGTGACCGAAGTGGACGCCGCTTTCCAGCAGCTCCCGCATCGTGACGACGGCCATGGCCGTTCTCCTTGTGTTTCTCGGTTGTGCCGCGGGTACCGGCCGGCACCCGCGCCTGACGCCCGATTGCGCCTTGCCGCGAGGGACCGAGAGGCGCTGACACCGACTCCATACGGGGCCTGATGTCGGGGCGTGCGAAGTCGACCCGGTGACCCGGATCGCCAAAGGAAGTGTACGGGACCCGCGAGGCCCCGGGTGACGCCGATATCCACAACCGGTCAGTACTCCACAGCCCCACCCAGACACCCGCGAATCGGTCCATCCTCTCGCCATGCGAGCGAACCGAGGAGCGTGCTGGACCGTGGGGCTACTACTGACACTGACGACGTCGACGGCACAGGGAGCACCCGAACCCGACCCGCTCACATCGGATGCCCCGCCCACCCCCACGATCGCCCACACCTGGCCCGTGGGCACCCGCCCCCTGGTCCTACGGGCCTGGGAACCACCTCCGACGCCCTACGCGAGGGGCCACCGAGGCGTGGACCTGGCGGCAACCGCGGGCGCCCCGGTCCGGGCCGTGGCACCGGGCCGGGTGCACTTCGCGGGCCGGGTGGCGGGACGGGGAGTCGTCTCGGTGGAACTCACGGGCACGGGCACCCCACCCCTGCGAACAACGTACGAACCGGTGACGGCAGCGGTGAAGAAGGGCACGGAGGTGACAGCGGGCGAGGTGGTGGGCACGGTGGAACCAGGAGGCAGCCACTGCCCGACGACGTGCGTGCACTGGGGCCTACTGCGGGGCGACACCTACCTGAACCCGCTCACACTCCTGCCCCCATGGTTGGTACGCAGGGGCCCGTCCCGCCTACTACCGGTACAGGGCGTCCCACTACCCGCATAGCCACGCAGCCTGCGCCCACCCCAACCCCACCCACCCTCAGCCCCGCACACCCCGCAAAGCCATCCCCACAGCCGCATCCGTAATCACCGCAGGATCTTCCACAACCCCGAACTCGATCCGCCGCACAGCCGCATCGACAATCCCCTGCAACAACATCGCGGCCAGCCGAGGCTCCGCATGTCCGATGTCCCGCAACGCCTCGACCACCATCGCGACAAGCCCACCGTGCGCGGCCCGGATCTTCTCCCGGGCCCCCGCATCCAGCTCACTGGCCGAGATCGCCACCACGGCCCGATGCCGCCGGTCCCCCACCAGAGCGAGCTGCCGGCGCACATACGCCTCGACCTTGCCCTCGGGATCCTCCGCCGCGGCCATCGCCGCCTCGACCTCGGCCGCCCAGACCGGGAAGTCGACCTCGCACAGTTCCTCGACGACGGCCGCCCGCGACCGGAAGTACTCATAGACGGACGACCGCGCGAGGCCCGTCCGCTCGGCCAGGGCCGGGAAGGTCAGCGCCTCCGTCCCGCCCTCGGACAGCAGGGACCTCGCCGCGTCCAGCAGGGCGGCTCGCTGCATCGACCGGTGCTCGGCCACGGAGGCCGCTCGAATCCTTGGCACGTCAACCACTGTACGGACGGACGGCCCCGGAGGGGAGTCAGCGCCCGAAGCTCGCCAGTTTCGCGCGCAGTTGCAGGACCGACTTGGTGTGGATCTGGCTGACCCGGCTCTCGGTCACGCCCAGGACGTTGCCGATCTCCGCGAGGGTGAGCCCCTCGTAGTAGTACAGCGTCACGACGGTCTTCTCCCGGTCGGGCAGCGTGTTGATCGCCCGCGCCAGGAACCGCCGCAGCTCCCGGCCCTCGGCCACCTCGACCGGGTTGTCGGCGGCGGTGTCCTCCAGGGTGTCCATGAGGCTCAGCCGGTCACCGCCCTCGCCCCCCGCGTGCAGCAACTCCTCCAGCGCGACCACGTTCGCCAGCGACAACTGGCTGAACACGGCGTGGAGTTCGTCGACGGCGATGCCCATCTCGGCGGCCACCTCGCCCTCCGACGGCGTCCGCCGCAGCCGCGCCTCCAGCGTCGCGTACGCCCGCTCCACGTTGCGCGCCTTCTGCCGTACCGACCGCGGAATCCAGTCCAGCGCCCGCAGTTCGTCGATCATCGCGCCCCGGATGCGGGTGATCGCGTACGTCTCGAACTTGATCTCCCGCTCGATGTCGAACTTCTCGATCGCGTCGATCAGGCCGAACACCCCGGAGGAGACGAAGTCCGCCTGCTCGACATTGGGCGGCAGCCCGACGCTCACCCGGCCGGCGACGTACTTCACGAGCGGCGAGTAGTGCAGGATCAACTGCTCGCGCAGCCGCTCGTCGCCCGTCGTCTTGTACGAACGCCACAGCTCGTCGAGCGTCGAGGGAGCGGGCGGGCGCACGTTACCGCCGTCGCGGGCGGCCGGTGGGGCCGCCGCCCGGTCGGACCCGGAGGTGTGCTGGGGCATACGTCGCCTAGTGCCGTTCTGCCGTGAACCGGTGATGTCTGGATGAGTGCCCGGTCGGGCCGTCGGTCTGATGCGGTCTGATGTCGAATTACCCGTCTGGTCGAATTGCCTGTCCGACTGCCGGTCTGAGCCGGAATCCACGTGAGCGTAGCGTGACTGAGGTGTCGCAGTGTGCGAGGTCGGGGGGACGGGGTGTACGCAGATACGTTCCGCTGGACGCCCTCCAGGGTCATGGCCGTTGCCCTGTGTGACCATCGGAGCGGACCAACTGCGGGAAATGGCAAGGGCGTCGGGCATCCCTCGGACGGCCGAACACGCTCGGTCAGCACCGGTCTCGCCCGGACCGGACGGAGATCATCGCCTCGCGTGTCAACTTCCAGCCGTCGTCGTGTCGTTCGACGTAACCAAGTGATCGGAGCTCGTACAGCCGGGCGACCGCGTCGTCCTTGGCCGTCGACGCGCCCCGCGCGATGTCGTCCACCGTCGCCGTCCCGCGCGCGGGCAGCGCGGCCAGGACGCGCTCCGCCGCCGGTTCCAGCAGGTCGCGCGGGAGCACCGGCCCGCGCCGGTCCGGCGCCAGCTCGCCCATGTCCCCGACCAGCTCGGCGACTTCCGCGGCGTCGGTGACCAGCATCGCGTCCCCGCGCAGGAGTTCGTGCACACCCGCGGAGAGCGCGCTGGTGGCGGGTCCCGGCACCCCTATCGTGAACCGCCCCAGCCGCTGCGCGGCGCGCGCCGTGACGAGCGAGCCACTGCGGTACGCGGCCTCGACGACCACGGTCCCCCGGGTGAGGGCCGCGATCACCCGGTTCCGCTGCACGAACCGGCTCGGCGTCGGATGGTCACCGGGCGGCAACTCGCCCACCACCAGCCCCTGTTCGGCGATCCTGGTGATCAACTGGGTGTGCCCGCGCGGGTAGGGCCGGTCGACCCCGCAGGCCAGTACGGCGACGGTGGCCCCACCCGCACCGAGCGCACCCCGGTGCGCGGCCCCGTCGACCCCGTACGCCCCGCCCGACACCACCACCCACCCGCGCTCCGCGAGCCCGGCGGCGAGCGTGGCCGCCATGTGGGCGCCGTACTCAGTACAGGCCCGGGCCCCCACCACCGCGACGGACCGCAGCGCCCACATCCGCAGACTCGGCCGCCCACGCACCCACAACCCCACCGGCCGCGCATCCCCGAGGTCGTCGAGCTGGGCCGGCCACTCGGGCCCGCCGGGCCACACGAACCGCACCCCGGCCGCCCGCGCGACGGCGAGATCCCGCTCGGGCTCGGCCTGCGCGGCCCGCGCACACAGCCCCGCCCACCGCGTCCCGGTGACCCCGGTCAACATGGGCCCACCGTCCCGCAGCCGCCGCACCACCTCCACGGCCCCGCACTCCCGAACCCACCGCCCGGCGACCTCGTCACCGGGCTCGACAACCCGGGTGAGGAAAACCCGAGCAAGCCCTTCCGCCCCCAAAGAGCTCCCCGCCTCACCGCCGACCGACTCCCCACTCCGCTCACCACCGGTCACGAGCCCAGCCACCTCCCCCGTAACGTCAGCACCCCGCTCATCGGCACCCCCGTGCCCAACCGCACCGCCAGGACGGCACCCGTCTGGTCGGAACAACCGCGGCCGGTCACCCAACTCACCACTGACCGCACCTCCGCCCACCTCCCCCGTCACGTCAACACCCCAATGACCATCGGCACCCCCGCACGCAACTGCCGCGCCGGAGCGACATCCGCAGCGCCGGGCCAGTCGCCGCAGACCACCCGGCCCACCACCACCCACGCCCCCGCTCGCATCAACACGCCCCAATGGCCATCGGCACCCCGCGCGGCACCCCCGTACGCAGTTGCAGCGCCAGGGCGACGTCCGCCGCGTCGGGACGGTCGTGGGCTACGAGGTCCGCGACGGTCCAGGCGACCCGCAGGACGCGGTCGATGCCGCGCGCGGTGAGCACGCCCCGTTCCAGATTCCGCTCGGCCTCCTCCATCGCGCCGGGGACGGCATGCCAGCGGCTGCGCAGTTCGCGTCCCGGTACCTCGCTGTTGGTCCGCCACGGCGTGCCCACAAGCCGTGCCGCCGCCCGCTCCCGGGCCGCCCGGACCCGTTCGCGGACCGTCGCCGTGGACTCGCCCCGCGCCCCGCACTCGGTGAGCTGGGAGCGCGTGACCCGGTCCACCTCGACCCGCAGGTCGACCCGGTCGAGCAGTGGCCCGGAGAGCCGGGCCTGGTAGCGCCGGATCACCGAGGGCGGGCACTCGCAGAGGGTGTCCCGTTGCGAGAAACGGCCGCACGGGCAGGGGTTGGCCGCGAGGATCATCAGGAACCTGGCCGGGAACCGCACGACTCCCGCGCTTCGCGCGATCACCACGTGCCCGGCCTCCAGGGGCTGGCGCAGGGCGTCGAGAGCCTGGCTGCCGAATTCCGGGGTTTCGTCCAGAAAAAGTACGCCACGATGCGCGAGCGACACCGCTCCGGGCCGCGCGACGCCCTGTCCGCCGCCGACGAGGGCCTGCATGGTGGCCGAGTGGTGCGGGGCGCAGTAGGGCGCCGCATCGATCAGGGGCTTGCCCGGTGGCAGCAGGCCCGCGACCGAGTGGACGGCGGTGACCTCCAGCGACTCCTCCCGGGTGAGCCGGGGCAGGACGGCGGGCAGCCGCTCCGCGAGCATCGTCTTGCCGGCTCCCGGTGGCCCTTCCAGGAACACGTGGTGGCCGCCGGCCGCGGCCACCTCCATCGCCGTGCGCGCCGAGCGCTGGCCCACCACGTCGGCCAGGTCGTGGTCGTTGTCGTACTGGGCGGCGCCCATGCTGTGCATGCCGGTGGCCGCTCCGGTGCCCGGCATCCGCAGGCCCGCCATGAGCGGGTCGGGGCGGCCGTACTCGTCCGGTTCCTCGTCGGGTACGGGCTCGTCGGTGAGGACGGCGATCAGCTGCCGCAGACTGCGGACGCCGAGCACCGACACCCCGGGGACCAGCGCGGCCTCGGCGGCGGCGCACTCCGGCACGACGACCTGTTCGTAGCCCGAGTCGGCCGCCGCCAGCACGGCCGGCAGGATGCCCCGGACGGGCCGCACCCGGCCGTCGAGGCCCAGCTCACCGATCATCACGATGTCGGCGAGGACCCGGGGATCGATCCGCTCGGCGGCCCCGAGGACGGCCGCCGCGACGGCAAGGTCGAACCCGCTGCCGCTCTTGGGCACGGACGCCGGACTGAGCCCCACCGTGAGCTTCTTCTGCGGCCAGGCGGCGCCCGAGTTGACGACCGCCGCCCGGACCCGGTCCTTGCTCTCCGTCAGGCTCTTGTCGGGCAGCCCCACCAGGGTGAACGCGGCGACACCGGGTTCGAGATCCGCCTGGACCTCGACGACCACGCCCTCGACACCCACCAGCGCCACCGAACACGTACGGGCGAATGCCATCACGCCACCCCCCGCGCGTGTTCCACCACGGGCGCGCCACGCTCGGGCAGCAGAACGCCGACCAGGTCGATGCGGACCCCGCCGGGCGGCGCACCCCCGTGTTCCTGGACCCAGCGCTCGGCGAGGCCCCGCAGCCGCTCCGCCTTGGCCGGGGTGACGGCCGCCATCGGGTGCTGGAAGGCCCCCGCCGGGCCGGCCGCACGGCGGGTCTTGACCTCGCAGACGACGAGCGCGTCGCCGTCCCGGGCCACGATGTCGATCTCGCCGGTGCGGCCGGCGCGCCAGTTGCGGTCCAGGACCGTCATCCCGGCCTCGGTCAGCCGTCGCGCGGCCAATTCCTCGCCGTACCTGCCCAGTGCGCCGCGTTGTCCGTTGCGCGTGTTCACGTTGCTCATGTCGGCACCACCTCCGGCGCCAACAGTGAGGGCAGTTCAGCGAGCTATTGGATCTTGGTGGACAAGCTCGCCATTGTGGATAACTCCGCCACCCACACGAGTGACGGTCAGCCGCCCGGCAGCTCCAGATCGCTCTTGTTCAGCTCCTCGATGTTCACGTCCTTGAACGTGAGCACCCGTACCTGCTTCACGAACCGGGCCGGCCGGTACATGTCCCACACCCAGGCGTCCGCCATGGACACCTCGAAGAACACCTCACCCTGGACAGAGTGCACCTGCATCTCGTAGTCGTTGGTGAGGTAGAAGCGCCGTTCGGTCTCGATCACGTATTTGAACAGACCGACGACATCGCGGTACTCCCGGTAGAGCTTCAGCTCCATCTCGGTCTCGTACTTTTCGAGGTCCTCGGCGCTCATGGCATGTTCCCCTTCAGCCGTGCGTCCCACCATTGTGCGCCAGCCACGCGAGCCTCTAGACGATTTCCGTGTCGAGGATCTCGGGACTGGCCGGGGGCCCTTCGTCGAGCACCCTCCGCAGGAGCTCGGCGAGTCTGGTCGGATACACCGTCTCATGTGCCCGGGTCAGTTCCTGGCACGTCCACCAGCGCGCTCCGGCGACACTGCGCCGTTCCAGCTCCGTGAGCCCCGTGGCCCGGGTCTCGGTCCGGTCCGTACGGGCCAGGTAGTACCACTCGTCCTGGTCCCAGCGGCGCCCCGCGAACGGGAAGGAGCACGTGCGCCGCCACAGCACCGGGCCGAGTTCGACGTCGGCCGCGGTGATGCCGGTCTCCTCCGCGAGTTCCCGCAGCGCGGCCTCCTCGCGGGTCTCGTCGCCCTCCAGGCCGCCGCCGGGCGTGAACCACCAGTCGTCGGCCGGATCGTCCGGCTCGTGCCCGTGCAGCAGCAGAATCCGGTCCCGCGGATCGAGAAGCACGACCCTGGACACCTTGCGCATCCCGCCGACGTACGAGTCCTCGATACCGCCCACCGGTTCAGCGGGCACCGGCGGGCTCCGCCTCCGTGACAGGGCGCCGCCGCTTCGCCATCAGCGTGGCGACCGGCCCGTAGGCGCCGCCGCCCAGGACGAGCACCCCGCCCACCACGATCGCGACGGTGAGCAGCCGCAGCGGCCCCGGCGAGGACAGGCCCCCCAGGGTCTCGAAGCCCGTGGGACGGGCCAGCATGCCGTTCATGGGCCACACCACGGCGTCGACGCGGGCGGCCACCGAGCCGCGCGCCACCGTGCCGTTGAAGGCCTCCGTGAGGTGGGCCGTGGAGTCCAGCGAGCCGGTCCGCTCGTCCCCGAGCACGAACAGCCGTCCCTTGGGGACCGTGATCGACGGGATGCCCATCAGCTCTGCGGACTGGCCCTTGGGGATGTAGGACTCCTGGATCTGCTTGCCGTTGACGACCAGCTTGCCGTCCGTACAGCAGGAGACCGTGTCCCCGCCCACGGCCACGACCCGCTTGACCAGGGGCACGTCGCCCCAGCTCTCCTGTGTGAAGACCACGACGTCACCGCGCTCGATCTCACCGCCGTCGATCCGCTGGGCCAGCACCCGGTCACCGGCCACGATGGTGGGCGACATGGAGTCGGTCGGCACGGTGTACGGCTGGTAGAGGATCGCGCCCCAGACGAAGCCGCCCAGGAAGAGCACACAGCCGAGGGCCACGGCCAGTCCCGACAGCTTGCTGCCGAGCCGTCCGTGGCCCTCGTCCGTACGTGTAGTCGTGCTGGTCATCCAGTGGTCCCCCAGATCGGCTGCCTGGGACGGCACCCTACCCGGCGGTACCCGGCCCGGGAACACCGGAGTTTCCGGCGGTAACGGGAGGAGTCGTACGACCGACCGCGCGGCGCCTGCGCCACAGCACCAGCGGGACCGCGCCCGCGAGGCCGAGGGCGCCCGGAGCGGCGGCGCTCAGGTTCTGGTCGAAGGTGTCGGGAATCGGCAGCGTGTCCCAGCGGGTGGGCGGCCAGGCGACGACGATCGCACGGCCGACGACGTTGTCCACGGGGACGAAGCCCGCGTTCTTGTCCTCCTGGTGGTACCGGGAGTCCAGCGAGTTCTGCCGGTGGTCACCCATGACCCAGATTTTGCCCGTCGGTACCGTGACCTTGAACTGGCCGCCCTGGTCGTCGACGCTGCACGGGGTGTTCCCCGCGTACACGTACGGCTCGTCGAGCGCCTTGCCGTTGACCTTCAGCGGGCCCGTGCCGTTGCACTCGATCGTGTCGCCGCCGACGCCGATGACGCGCTTGATGAGGTCCTTCTCGTTGGCGGACGGCATCAGGCCGATCCAGCCGAGGACCCGCTGCACGGGGTTCGGTTCGACGGTCGGCTCGCCGGCCAGCCAGTCGGCGGGGTCGTGGAAGACGACGACCTCACCGCGCTCGGGCTCGGAGCCGAACCACGGGGTCAGCTTGTCGACCAGGACCCGGTCGCCCTGCTCCAGCGTGTGCTGCATGGAGTCCGAGGGGATGGAGAACGCCTGGACCAGGAAGGTCTTGATCAGCAGCGCGAGCACCAGCGCGATACCGATGAGCAGCGGCAACTCCTTCCAGAAGGAGCGCTGCTTCCTGGGCTTGTGGCCGGGCTCGCCGAGGTCCTGCGCCGTGTCGTCCCCGGAGTCCCCGCTGCCCGTCCCGGAGGACCCTGAGCCACTCCCGGAGAGCCCTGGGGCCCGGGGGTCACTCTCGGCGGGGCCGGCGTCCTCTGCGGCCGGTGGAACCGGCTCCGCGGGGCGCTGTTCCTCGGGACCGTCCTGTCCGGACCGTGCGCCGACCGCCAAATCCCCCACATCCACTCCTCACTCCGTGCCGCCGCCCGCGCCGGATGCGACGCAGGCCCACCACTCCCATAACGAGCGGGAGTTCCGCAGGGGTCGGGAGCGGGATCGATCCGTACCGATCCGCGGAAGCCACCCTATGCGACTGGCCGAGGGCGGTGGCCGACCCGCCCGGCACCGACGAGAACGTGTCCGGCTCCTCCAGACGGGTCCAGTGACCGAACGGCCAGGCGATGACCATGGCCCGGCCCACGACGGAGTTCAGGGACACCGTGCCGCTGTACGCCTCGGTGCGGTGGTAGCGGGAGTCGGCGGAGTTGGACCGGTGGTCGCCCATCACCCACAGGCGCCCCTCGGGGACCTTCACCTCGAAGGTGATGGAGGACGGCTTGTTGTCGGGGTGGATGTAGGTCGTCTCTTCGAGTGGCATGCCGTTGACGGTCACGCGGCCCTGGGAGTCACAGCACTTGACGGTGTCGCCGCCGACCGCGACGACCCGCTTGATGAGGTCCTTCTCGTTGTCCGAGGGCAGCAGACCGATGAAGGTGAGCCCCTGCTTGACCTGCTTGACGACGATGGGGTCCTCGCCCTTCTGGGCCGCCGGCTCGTCGTCGAGCCAGCCGCCGGGGTCCTTGAAGACGACGACGTCACCGCGCTGGGGCTCGGAGCCGAACCAGGGGGTGAACTTGTCCACGAGGACACGGTCGCCGATCTGGATCGTGTTCTCCATCGAGCCCGACGGGATCACGAACGCCTGCACGAGGAACGTCTTCAGAACCAGAGCTATGAGAACCGCGACGCCCACCAGGAGGGGTATCTCCTTGACTGCCGAGCGCCGCCTGCGCCGCTTGACCTTGCGCTGGAGCTTGCGCCGCTCGGCCCGGCCAGGCCTCGCGGCGGCGCCGGCCGCCCGGCGGGAGCCGGTGGGCAGCAGCTGCTCGGCGGGGCTGGTGGGCACCCCGCGCGGCTTGCCGCGGTTACCCATGGACACCGTCCGCGGCCGGAACACGCGCGTACGCGCCGGGTCGGTCCAGCCGGGTCCAGTGTTCGCTCGGCCAGGCGATCCAGTCGGCCCGGCCGATCACCCTGCCGACGGGCACCATGCCGCCGCCGGGTGAACCCAGGTGGTCCCGGGAGTCGCTGGAGTCGCTGCGGTGATCCCCCATGACGAAGAGTCTGCCCTCGGGCACCACGACGTCGAAGGACACCGTGGACGGGCTGTCACCGGGGTAAAGGAATGTCGACTCGTCGACCGACCGGCCGTTCACCTCGATCCTCCCCTCCTTGTCGCAGCAGACCACGTGGTCTCTCCCCACACCCACAACGCGCTTGATGTAGTCGGCGTGCCCGAAGTAGCCGGTTCCGTCGAACACGACGACGTCACCTCGCCGCGGCTCGGCACCAAAACGGTACGCCAACTTATTTACGAGAACGCGGTCCCCGATCCTCAATCCGCTCTCCATCGAGCGGCTGGGAATTTCGAACGGCTGGATCACGAACCTGCTGAAGAGCAGCAGGAAAACCAGACAGACCAGCACGGTCAGGGTGATCCGCCCACCCGGGAGCCACTCGGCCGCCCGGGACACCAACGCGAAACGCGACCGGTCCTCCGGCCCCTCGGTGTCCGAGATCTCCTCGGATCGAACAGGGTGGGAGGAGCGGTCGCGCTCCGTCGGCTGTGCTTCGGTGTCCATCGACGCAGGATGTTATCCGGCGTCGATGTGAGCCCTCTTTATATCGGGCTCCGCGAAAGCTCAGTTGTCGCGCTTCTCCTTGATCTTCGCGGCCTTGCCGCGCAGCTCACGGAGGTAGTACAGCTTGGCGCGACGGACGTCACCGCGCGTGACCAGCTCGATCTTCTCGACGATCGGGGTGTGCACCGGGAAGGTGCGCTCCACGCCGACGGAGAACGAGACCTTGCGGACCGTGAAGGTCTCGCGGACACCGGCGCCCTGGCGGCGGATGACTACGCCCTTGAACTGCTGCACACGGGAGCGGTTGCCCTCGATGACGCGGACGTGGACGTTGACGGTGTCACCCGGGCGGAAGGCCGGAACGTCGTCGCGCAGCGACGCGGCGTCGACGGAGTCGAGCAGGTTGGACATTTCGTCTGCTTTCTTCGCTGATGCCACAGGTCATCAACGGGAGCTTGGTTTTCGAAAGGATGCTGTCCGTGCCGGGGCGGGCGTCGTGTCCCCCCGTGGCAGGGGCGCACGCCGGACGACGCACAACAGCGACCTATTCTTCCACGGCCTCTGGCCTGCGCCAAAATCGGCCGTCGGGGGCGGGCTGCCACCCCATGATCGAGAGCATCTCGCGGTCCTTCTTGTCGAAGGCGGACGCGTCGGTCTGCTCGATCAGGTCGGGCCGGTTGGCCGCCGTACGACGCAGCGCCTCGTCCCGGCGCCAGCGCGCGATCTTGCCGTGGTGGCCGCTGAGCAGCACGTCCGGGATCTCCCGGCCGCGCCACTGGGGCGGCTTGGTGTAGATCGGCCCCTCCAGGAGGTTGGCCATGGCACCCGGCGCGAAGGAGTCGTCCCGGTGCGACTCGGCGTTGCCGAGGACCCCGGGCAGCAGCCGCGCGACGGCCTCCGTGATCACGAGTACGGCCGCCTCGCCGCCGGCGAGCACATAGTCGCCGATGGACACCTCGTAGACGGGCATCCTGGTCGCGTACTCGTCGATGACCCGCCGGTCGATGCCCTCGTACCTGGCCGGCGTGAAGACCAGCCACGGCCGCTCGGACAGCTCGACGGCGAGCGCCTGGGTGAAGGGACGGCCACTGGGCGTGGGCACGACCAGCGCGGGCTGCCCGGACCCGGTCTCGTATCCGTCGGCCAGCACGTCGTCCAGGGCGTCGCCCCAGGGGTCGGTCTTCATGACCATGCCCGGGCCGCCGCCGTAGGGCGTGTCGTCGACCGTGTTGTGGCGGTCGTACGTCCAGTCCCGAAGATGATGCACGTGCACATTCAGCTGTCCACGCGCGCGTGCCTTGCCGACGAGCGAGACGTTCAGGGGTTCGAGGTACTCGGGGAAGATCGTGACGACGTCGAGACGCATCAGGCGTCCGCCCCCGAGGAGTCCTCTTCATCCCTGGAGGACGCGATTTCGGCCTGGTCGTCGATCAGGCCCGGCGGCGGGTCGATGACCGCCCGCTGCTCCTCCAGGTCGATCTCCACCACGATCTCCTCGACGAACGGGACGTACACCTCACTGCCGTCGGGGCGCTCCACGACGAACAGGTCCTGGGAGGGCAGGTGCGAGATCTCGGTGATGCGTCCGATCTCGGTGCCGTCGGTCAGGACCACGTCCAGGTCCATCAGCTGATGGTCGTAGTACTCGTCCTCGCCCTCGGGCAGTTCCTCGGGGTCGATGTCGGCGATCAGCAGGACGTTGCGCAGGGCCTCGGCGCCGGTCCGGTCGCGTACGCCCTCGAAGCGCAGCAGGAGCCGGCCGCTGTGGACACGGCCCGTCTCGATGGTCAGCGGGCCCGCCGTGGCCGGGTCGGTGGCCAGGACGGCGCCGGGCGGGAGCCGCAGCTCCGGCTCGTCCGTACGTACCTCGACGGTGACCTCGCCCTTGATGCCGTGGGCGCGGCCCACGCGCGCGACTACGAGCTGCACTTTCTGGAATCTCCTGTCGTGTGCCTACGGCATTACCGCGTAGACGACTACGGGCCGGGGACGGCCCAAGTGGCCCTCCCCGGCCCGAGCCGGTGCTGCGTGATGATCAGCGAACCTGGTCCACGTCGACGAGGTCGACACGGACACCGCGCCCGCCGATGGCACCCACGACGGTTCGCAGGGCACGTGCGGTACGGCCGTTACGGCCGATCACCTTACCGAGGTCGTCGGGGTGGACCCTGACCTCCAGAACGCGCCCGCGACGCAGGTCGCGCGAGGCGACCTGCACTTCGTCGGGGTTGTCGACGATGCCCTTCACGAGGTGCTCAAGAGCCTCCTCGAGCATGCTCAGGCCTCGGTCGACGTGGACTCGGCCGCGGCCTCGTCCTTCTTCTCAGCCTTCTTCTTCTGAGTGATGGCCTCACCCTTGCCGTCGTTGTCGCCACCCAGGGCCTCGAACGACGGACGCGCGGCCTTCGGAGCGGCCACGAGCAGCGGAGCCGGGGCGGGCAGGCCCTTGAACTTCTGCCAGTCGCCGGTCAGCTTGAGGATGGCGAGAACCGGCTCGGTCGGCTGCGCGCCGACACCCAGCCAGTACTGCGCGCGGTCGGTGTCGACCTCGATGCGCGAGGGGTTCTGCACCGGGTGGTACAGGCCGATCTCCTCGATGGCCCGGCCGTCACGGCGGGTACGGGAGTCGGCGACGACGATGCGGTAGTGAGGCGAACGGATCTTGCCCAGACGCTTCAGCTTGATCTTGACTGCCACGGGAGTGGGTTCTCCTGGATTTGACGTGGTTGGGCACGGCGAGGTTGCCGCGTGGGGTTGCGGTACCCGAGTGCCCGATGGACGCGTCAGCCGGAGGCGAGAGGGTTCCTGTGCGGCTGTCGAGTACAGCTGGCCATTCTGCCATACCCTGCGGGTTGCCTGAACCGAAGGGCGTTGCTTGCGCCCATGCCTGATGGGCACCCCGCGCCAGGGTGCCGTAGAGGTCGTTCGCGCAGCCCGGCGCGTACGGGGTGCCGCTCTCTGTGGGCCGGGTGCCGCCC